>NZ_NOLK01000031.1:0-72412 GCF_002245985.1 Nostoc sp. 'Peltigera membranacea cyanobiont' 232 | reverse complement strand
AGATTTTTGCTAATTCTTCGTAACCCAATCCCCAACGATAGCTAAAATCTTGGGGGGACATGAACATTTGGTTGTGCAGTTCTAGCAACTGCTGATGTTGTTGCGCTTCAGACATGATTGCTCTGAAACCTTTCCAAGAATGAGTTATCTAGGGGTTCGATATCTTCCTCGAAAGCGAAGTCACAGATGCAAATTTCACGAGAGGGACTGCGCTCATCTAAAAGAACCAAGTAATGCAAGCCAGTAGCAAGGCAGCTAGCTTGATGCGTGTAGATGACTCCGATGACGCGACCGAAGTCGCCATTGGGTACTTGAAACCAGCGCACCCATTCACCGACATGAAATCTCTGCTGGGGTAATTCGCTGGGAATGACCTCTGGTAAGGCTACTGGCGGTATTTGGCGGAGAATATCACGCATAGAGGCTTTCCCATATCTTAAAAGCTATAAGCATTCTTCAAGTTACTGCAAGCATTAAATTAGTGTTTTTCAATATTCTTACTTTAGCAGACAAACATTGCCACACATTGAAAAACATTGCTAAACCTTTTTGAGTTTTTAAAGAAGGTTGCAGCGATATGATGAGCTGGCGGTAAATATTTCTAAAGTTGATGAGCCAAAGCAATCGCGGACAAACTTCGATATAATCTTTCCCCCAAAATATATACGAGGCTTTGGTGAGATGGGCGAGACAAGATTCCTAAAATTGCTGATCGAACTCTTTCATAGTATTATTCGGTTAACCGAATAATTAGATTCGGTTAACCGAATAATACTCTTAGCATTCAGGATTTCAACCAGCTTGCTGCCAAGATAACTGACTGGATTGCTATGGCAGTTGTTAAACAGTTTTATTTCCCTTGTCTATGGCAAGCCGTTTAGGTATTGAAATGTAGTTATGGAGCCAGAAGTTGTTCAACATCCGCCTTGGTATGTAGAACCCAATGAAGGAGAGAGTATTAGTCACTATTTTGGACGATTTAGGCGACACGAAGCAGTTTGCGTCTCGTATCCTGGAACTTTAAGTAAAGCCGCAGGAATTGGCCCAGTCTTAGCAAGGTGGGAAAAATTTCGGTTTAATCCATTTCCCAGTCAAAAGGAATTAGAAGCAATTGCTAAATTAATTGGTTTAGATGTAGACCTAATTGCTCAAACGCTCCCGCCCAAGGGTGAAAAAATGAAAATGGAGCCAATACGCTTGTGTGCTGCGTGTTATGCAGAGCAACCATATCATCGATTGGAGTGGCAGTTTCAATCAACGGTGGGGTGCGAACGCCACAAGTTACGTCTACTTTCAGAATGTCCCTTTTGCAAAGAGCGTTTTGCTATTCCTGCTTTGTGGGAAAAGGGAGAATGCAAAAAATGTCATGCGCTTTTTAGAAGTATGGCAAAGCGACAGAAAGCTTATTAAGCAATACTTCCATTTGATTTTTTATTGCTTTACCCAGGCGTTTCAGAGCTTGCCATTATCTATCACTTGGATCAAAAACCCGATTTACGTCTGCTAACCAAATTTTGATGCAAGATATATCTTATAGTACAAATATTCTATATACTAAAAGTTAAACGAGTTCTGAGTGTGTTTACATAAGTTCAACTTGAGCAAAAAATATTAGTACATTATTGAATTTTGAAGATTGCTAGCATAGTTTTTTGAAATATGCGACTATGGCCAGTAAGTGACCATGAATTACAGTCAGCCATCTATCAAGCTAATATACTAACTTCTTGATGTGTCACAGTACTTTGAGTAATGACAACTAACATAGGTTAGATTTTGATTCTAATATATAAAAAAAGTTGTACGAGATAAACAAATTGGCTTTGGCTAGTAAGTTAACTTAGTCGAGGTGAGTAAACGATATGAGTACAGGGTTTTCAGCAGGTTCACAAGCGCTTGGATATATGTTCCAAGCACGCTATGCCCTGTATTTAATTTTAACTAATAAAGAAGAATTAGAGCTTGCGGTTGAGAGTTTAGACGATATCACATTTTTTGAGGAAGAAAATAATCCTACAGAATTGTTGCAGTTGAAGCATCATACGACTCAAGCTTCTTTAACAGACAGTAGCACTGACCTTTGGAAAACTCTTCGTGTCTGGAGTACCCAACTGCAAGAAAACAAAATTTCTTTACCTGATACGTTGCTAACTTTAGTAACTACGGCTGAAGCTCCTGAAACTTCTGCTGCATTTTTATTGCGTCCTATTAAAGCTAGAAACGCTAAACTTGCTCTCCAAAAACTTCTTGAGGTTGCCAATAAATCAAATAACCAAGCTCTAACTAAGTCTTTTGAAGCATTTAAAGCTTTAGATCACACACAAAAACAACTCCTAATTGACTCTATACAAATTATTGATGGTTCTCCAGATATTATTGACATAACACCGAAAATTAAAGAAAAGTTGGTTGCAGTTAGGAGAGAACATCGAGATGGTGTTTATGAACGGCTAGAAGGCTGGTGGTTTGCGAAAGTTGTAAAGCATCTTCGTGACGATTCCATTAATTTTATATCCGGTTTTGAAGTACGGGATAAAATATGCGAGATTAACGATCAATTTAAACCTGATGCCTTGCCAATTGACTTTTTTGATTTAGAAATTCCTGAGCAACCTGATATTTCACAAGACAATAGACGTTTTGTTGCTCAGTTAAACGAAATTGCTGTTCATAACAAGCGAATTGAAAAAGCCATACTAGATTACTACAAAGCATTCGAGCAACGTTCTCGCTGGGCGCGTGAAGAACTTCTGTTTGGAGGCGAAATTGAAAAATACGAGAAAAGATTAATAGATGAATGGGAGCGTTATATGCTTGCGCTCCAAGATGAGATGTCAGACTGTGATGATAATGAGCTTGATTATAAGAAATTTGGTAGAAAAGTATTTAATTGGATGGAGCAAGAGGCTGACATTCGTATTCGTCCTCAAGTTACAGAACCATACGTAATGCGTGGAAGCTACCACATACTCGCAGACCAAAAACTACCCCGCATACACTGGCATCCAAAATTTTTAGAGAGACTAACTCAATTATTAGCTACTACGTAGGAGAGAAGTTTGTGCAGTCTTGGGAGCAGCGTCCACTTGAATATGCCAATCTTCTAAATCCGGCTTTTTGTTCGATTATGCTTCACAATGCCATAAAAGGCTATGAGAACGAAAAGAAGCAGGGTATGCCATATCCTCTTCTGTTTCTCGTTTTACCACTTGTTCTTCATAGTTCAACGAGAAATGCGTTACCAAAAAAAATAACTAAGTTGCATATTTGGCTGCAAAGACACCCTGAAGCTCGTGTTGGATTTGGCGATCGTACAAGTTACTTAGTCCCGTATACAAAAGAAGCTTTAGCTTTTGGGATGCAAACTGGTATTATTAACATCTGTGACGATGGAAGATTTACTTGGGTAAATGGTAAATTAAATTCTATTTCGGCTGTATCATGGTCTAGCGATACGGAACCAGCTATTTGTTGCAAGAAAGCTGAATTTATTGGGCGTTGGCTTGCTCAAGCAGGAGAAGTATCAACAATTTATATTATGTGGGGCATTTGTCCGTAAAGCTGTTTGTATGCAAATCAAGTCCATAACTCTCTACAATTCTGCCGGGGATAGGCGAACCATAAATTTTAAACTTGGACAAGTTAATATAATTACTGGCAAGTCAAGTAGGGGGAAATCTGCTCTCCTTGAAATTGTGGACTATTGCCTTGGAGGGAAAGAATCTGGGATTCCTGATGGCGTTATACAAGATAAAGTTGCTTGGTATGCAGTTCTTTTTCAAATTAATGAAACTCAGGTTTTTATTGCGAAATCTCAGCCCTCTAAAGATAGCTCTTCACAAAATCAAGTTTATTACAATTCTGCTAATGAGATTATAATTCCTGAATTATCTCAATTAGAAGCAAACTCTAATAATGAGGCAATCAAAAGTTTTCTGTCAGACTTAATTGGAATTTCTCCCAATGAAACTATTGTTGAAGAAGGAGGCTCAAGAAGACAATTTGAAGCAACTATAAGGCAAGCAATTTTTTACCTTTTTCAAAAACAAGGTACTGTTGCAAATCAGGATATTTTGTTTCATCGTCAGCAAGAGTTATTTATTCCACAAGCAATAAAAGATACAATTCCATATTTTTTAGGGGCAATTCAAGAAGATAGACTGAAGTTGCAAAAAGAGTTGCATCAAGCTCGTCGCAAATTAGAACAAGCTCAAAGCAGTCTTAAAGAAGCAGAATTAATTACAAAACAAAGATTTATTATAGGTCGTAATCTTCTGATTGAAGCTCAACAAGTAGGTTTAATTGACTCTAATTTTATTGCTAAAGATACGGCTGATATTTTCAAAGCACTAGATTCTACTTTATCGTGGGAAGCAAATGAAATTATACTTACTGGAAATGATAAATTTCCAAATTTACAGGTTGAAAGCGAAGAGATTTGGCAAGAATTTAAACGAATAAATGAAAAAATAGTTGCTACAGAAGCATTTCTAAATCAAAAAACAGGTTTTTCCAAAGAAGCAACTCAACAACTATTGAGGCTAGAATCTATCAATTTATTTAAGACAGAGAATACTTCTGCAAATCACTGTCCTTTCTGTAATTCTGGTTTGTTAGAATCTATTCCCAGTCTGTCTGCAATTAGAGAATCTTTGATAAATTTACAAAATAATGTCAAAAACGTAGAAGCTAGTCAGCCAAGACTAATTGAGCATATTCAGCAACTTAAAGAACAGCGTGAAGAACTGAGAAGACAGAAAAAAGAAAAAGACATGGCTATTAAAGCTGCGATAGATGAGCAAGAAGCAGCTAAACAAATTCGTGACAATAATGCTCATATAGCTCATAGTGTAGGTCGTATAAGTCTATATCTTGAAACTCTGGAATTTTTAGATGAAGATGCTCAAATACACTTAGAAATTCAGCAATTAAAGACACTGGTTGCCAGTTATGAGGAAGAGTTAGATATTAGTGAAATAACAGCTAACTTAAATTCTATATTAAATCGAATAGGACAGCAAATGACTGAGTGGGCCAGACTATTACAACTTGAACATAGTGATTATCCCTACCGATTAGATATAAATAAATTAACTGTCATTGCAGACAGACCTGATCGACCAATCCCTATGCGAAGAATGGGAGGAGGAGAAAACTGGCTTGGTTGTCACTTAATTACACTTCTGGCTTTACACAAACATTTTATTGAACGCAATCGTCCAGTTCCGCACTTTTTATTTTTAGATCAACCCACCCAAATTTATTTTCCTTCAAAAGAAGCATATCTCAATTTAGAAGGAACTCCATTCGACGAAATCAGTCGTGCTAATCCTGACATGGCAGCAGTGGAAAGAATGTTTAATTTTTTATTTGATGTATGTGAAGAACTATCTCCCCATTTTCAAATCATCATTATGGAACACGCAAACCTTGGTAATAATGAAAGATTTCAAAATGCCTTATTAGAAGAACCTTGGACTGATGGAAGGGCGTTAGTACCTGAGAACTGGGTATCTAGTATTTAACATAATGAGATAAATTATTTCACATCAAAATTAAATTAAATTAATAGAAAGTTGTTATTTACTTTGTAAAACCCTAACGGGTATATAAGATAAATTCTTGCCTCAGAGACTGTTATATAAATTAGGTAAATTATGAATAAAAATTCTATTAAACATCTTCCTAGCATTTTTGAAAAAGCTGCCAGTGATACATGGAAGCGACTTAAAGCTAGCTCAGAGCTAGGGGTTTCACAAAATGAGACAACAATCACAGATATTATCCTACTAGACCTCAAAATTGCACAATGTCCATTTCTTCATATCTTAAAAACACCACAACATCTTGAGCATTTACAAGGTACTGATTGGGAGTGGTAGATTGGAGCGAATAATGTAGGTTGGCTGCGCTATGCAGTTCAAGCCAAAAAAATTGATCTATCATCTCAAAGATATGATGAGTTAGGGCATACAATTAATGGAAAATCACAACTAGAGATTTTGCAATCCTACTCTTATAAGAATAACGCTCTTGGAAGATACTGTTTTTATAACTATGTAAAATCTATTAAACCAAGCAAACACTGGCATTGTAATCTTCCTGCAGATTTAACTCAGCTTGGTTGTTCAATAGCTACTTTATCTACAGTTGTTAAAGCTAAAAATACTAGAGGATATCGTAATTTTAATTGTATTCATTCTGAAGTTTCAACTCTTCCATTCCGATGCTTGGTTGCGTGTCCAATTATTCTATCGGTTTATGCTGGAGCAAATCGGTTTCCTACCGGATTTGAAGATTATGCAGAGGCACAATTATTTGAATCTCTTCCACGCAATATTCAACAAAGTATTGAAACAGGCTATTTTCAGGAATGGGATTCAAATTTTTACAGCAATGAAATTCCTTATCGACCTGCACGTATACTTGTGGCAGAGTTACCTTATTGGTCAAATCAGCGTTAAAATCACGATTAAAAACGCTTGAAGTATTTACACGTATTCGAGCAAGCCATCTTACTGCTGTATTTTGCGCTGTAGTCTCACAATTATTTGTAAACTACATCTAATTTTGCAATGTACTTATAGCAATCAAAATTAATAACTTCCAAGAGGGGAGCGGTTCAATTCATCCTTATAAAATTTCCAATTTGGCATAAATTTATTCATGAAAGCCACAAAGCGATCGCCATGATTGCGTTCTAACAGATGTACCATTTCATGAACTACAACATACTCTAGGCAGTGCTTGTTTTTTTTGGCTAGTTCGAGGTTGAGCCAGATGCGTTTTGCTTGGATGTTACAAGTACCCCATTTGGTTTTCATCAGCTTTACACCCCAGTCCTCAACCTGGACTCCCATGTTTTTTTGCCACTTTTCGATTAATGGGGGAATTTCCTGTTTTAACTGCTGTCGATACCACGACATTATGACTTGTTGGCGTTGCGCTTCATTACTTCCTTCTTTTACATAAAGGTCGATATAAGTATTATTTCTAACTTCTACTTTGGGATTGCCCAGACAATAAATGACGTTTAATAAATAGCGTTTGCCTTGAAAATAATGGCTTTCACCAGACACAAATTCTCTTGGTGACTGGCGTTCTTGTGCTTCAAAGTTAGCTTGATGCTTTTTAATCCAGGCAAGTTTGGAGATCGCGAATAAACGCACAGCTTCGTCATCAATGTTTAAGGGTGTGGCGATACGCACTCGACCATCGGGAGGGTACACTGCCAAGTGTAGGTTTTTTATGTCTTTTCTGGCAACGTCTATGACGAGTTCACCGACAGTTATTTGGTGCATACTAATACTCGCTTTGGCTTTTGACTATTTCAAAAATGCGATCGCAATCTTCAGGGGAATCTAAATATTTCTTAATGGCATTTTTTACTTCGCGCTCTTTTATTTTGTTTCCACGCCACCCATCTTTTTTGGTTTGCCGAATTGTATCATTTATCGCTAGAGCTAACGCTTCGTCTTGATTAAGGTTATCGTATAAAGCTCTTTTAGCAGGAGAGTTCAATGATTGAGGATACTGTGATGATCTACTCGGTTGAGCAACTTGTTTACTTAACTCAACAATTTTCTGTAAGTAGGCTTTATAGTCTTGGCTGGCTGCTTTTCGTGCTTGGATTAACTCATTCAACAGTGTGGACATTTTGTCGAAATATTTCGGGTTGGTTGGCTGTTGATCTATAATGACTTTGCGTAAGTTGTTTTCGATGGTTTCCGCGACGGCTTCTTGGTTTTGCTTGATGCCTTTAGGTAATGCCTCAACTGCATTTGCACCGCGTTCGACAATCAACTGAATTAGTGTCATGTCGTCGAAGGCTGAAATTATTTCGCTTTCTTCTGCCCCAATGTAGGTATCAATCAAGTGACGCATGGCGGGTTCGTAGGCTTTCAAGTCAATATAATCACCACTGGCTAGCTTTACTTCTGCGCGTACCTGTTCGTAATGCTTAACTTCTTGTTTAATAATTTCAGTTTCTGTTGTGGTGTATCCGGCTTCTGCCATATCATTGGATAGATTAGCATAGGCTCGGACTAAAGCTGATGTGTATTTATAAAGGGCAATGCGCTGTTGTTGATTTTCTTTTATAAGGTCTGGGTTTTCAGTATCGGCACCGCAGAAATAGCGAATATAGGCATGGGTGTCTTGGGGTTGCTCTACAGGTTCGCACAAGGCTTTAATGCTTTCTCTGGAATTTTCTAGGCGTTCTCTGCCTTTGGCGATTCTGTCACTCAATAATCCATCGATGTCGTCTGGTTCGTAGTCTTCAAATGCTTCGCTGGTGTAATCGTTAATTGATTTCTCCAGGCTTTTAAATAGGTCTTTATAGTCGATAATGTAGCCATATTCTTTATCTTCACCATCCAAACGGTTGACGCGACAAATGGCTTGAAATAGTCCGTGGTCGCGCATGGTTTTGTCGATGTAGAGATAAGTGGCAGAAGGTGCATCGAATCCCGTCAGCAACTTATCGACTACAATCAGCAGCTTCATTTGGGCTGGTTGTTCGACAAATTTCTTTTTAACTTCGTCTTCAAATACTTCTGGCGCTTTTCCGTTGAGCATTTTTTGATAAATTTCGTACTGGCGTAATTTTTCCGTCAGTTCCTCTTCTCCCGTACTTTCGCCTTTGATGTCTTTTGGGGAAGGTTTGTAGGATGTGACAATGGCACATCTGTTAAAACTACCACTTTGGAATAATTCGTAATATTTACAAGCTTGGTAAATGCTACCGCAGATGAGCATAGCGTTACCATAACCGCTTTGCAAGCGGTCTTTAGTTTCAAAATCTAGCAGAATATCGCCGACAATTCTTTCCAATCGGGATTTTGAACTGAGAACTTTTTGCAGATTTCCCCAGCGTTTCTTGAGTTGGGTTTTGGCGTGTTCTGTTAAGCCTCTAGTTTTGGCTTCAAACCACTGGTCAATTTTGGTTTGTGAGGTAATGTTTTGGTCAACATTGCGAGCTTCGTAGCGTAAATCAAGGATAACTTGGTCGGCTACGGCTTTTTTAAATGTGTAGGTGTGAATGTAATCACCAAAAACGTTGATGCTGTTGTGCTTGTCTTTTTTGAGTAGAGGTGTGCCAGTAAAGCCTATGAATACAGCATTGGGTAGGATTTCTTTCATTGCGTCGTGCAGCGTGCCTGATTGGGTGCGATGGCATTCATCCACAAATACATAGATATCGCCTTTGGCGCTAAAGTCGCTGGGCAGGCTGCGCTTGAGTTCTTCGATGTAGCTGTTATAGTCTGCGTCGTCTGCCTTGTCTTTCTTGCTAAACTTGTGGATTAGGGAGCAAAGTAACCAGGTGGTGGTGCTGTTAAGTTTGTTAATCAGGTCTTTCCCGCTTGTAGTGCGGTAAATGGCTTCGTTGACTCCCTTAAAGACACTCTCAATTTGCTTGTCTAGTTCATCTCGATCAGTAATTATCAGAACACGAGCATCAGTAATGTTTTCCCGAATCCATTTAGTTAGCCAAACCATTGTCAGGCTTTTACCACTGCCTTGAGTATGCCAGATAATACCCCCCTCTCGGCGACGGAGGTAAGATTGAGCAGCATTAACCCCAAAATACTGGTTATGGCGGCAAACTTTTTTAATACCCCGGTCAAAGACGATAAAGTTGTGAATTAACTCTAGAAAGCGTTCTTTGGCGCAGAATTGCCGCAGGTGTTTATCTAAAGGGTCGGTGATGTCGCTGTTAGTATCTTCTTTCCAAGTGAGGAAGTATTTTTCTGGGGTTTCAATTGTGGCGTAGCGGAGTCCTTCGGTGTCGTTACCTGCCATGACAAACTGCATGGTGGTGAAGAAGGATTTAATAAATATGGATTTTTGGTTATCGAGGTTTTGGCGGATGCCTTCAGCGACGGAAATGGTGCTGCGTTTGAGTTCGAGTACACCGATCGCAATACCATTAACATAAAGTACGATGTCTGGGCGTTTGGTGTTTTCGCCTTTAACTGTGACTTCTTCAGCGATCGCAAAATCATTTTCTAGGGGTTCTTCCCAGTTGATCAGCCAAACGGTTTGGGTGTTCTCGCCAACTTCTTCTTTGACATTAACCCCATAGCGCAGGAGGCTATAAACTTCTTTGTTGATGTCATAAAGGTTTTTGCTTTGGTCGCCTGCGACTTTGTTGAGTTCATACAAGGCTTTGGTGATGAGGCTGTTGCTGTGGCCTTGTTTGTCGCGTAGGAAAGTGCTGAGGATTTCCGTTTCGATGTTGCTGTTGTTCGGTCGGTCTTGCCAATCACCTAGATAGCGATAGTTCAATTGTTGCTCGAATAATTGCACAATGCGTTTTTGGGTTAGGCGTTCGCGTTGTCCGACCTTGCTCATAGCAACCATCTCACTGTGATAATCACGGATTTACTCAGCTTTAAATATGACACTGTTTATCAAACTATGTCATCTCTATTTGTGTCAACCGCGAATTTTCTGTCTAGCTTAATGTTTGTAACCAGGAAGCACCCGTGAGATTGGTATCGACTGTAGCTAAGGTCAACTGGTGGTGAACTGCTGTAGCTGCAATAAAGCGATCGCCTGGGTCTTGATGTGGTAGTTGAATCTGACGGCTTAAAATAGCGATGTGGCGGTTAAGTGTAGCTTCACGAATTTCTAGGGTAGTTTAAGGCTAAATCGACCCATGCAACTGGATTAGGCTGTAAAGATAGTCGTCCTTTTTCTGCTAAAAGTAGCGTTTCCCAGATACTAATTGGACTGAGCCAAAGTTCGGTTGTTGTTGCTGCAATAGTGGTTTGAAGCCCAGGAGATAGGCGTTCGTTACCCAGCAAATACCAAAGCCAGATATGGGTATCAAGTAAGAGCTTCACTGGAGTGCTTCCCATGTGGTAGCAGGGATTACTGGAGCAATTACGTCTCCCAATATTTCACCGCTACCCTTCATTGCTCCAAATGCTGGGCGCTGGGGTTGAGGAGTGGCAGGATAGATAATGACTAAGGGTTCTCCCTCATGGGTGACGGTTAAGGGTGTTTTGGTGCGTTGTATTTCTGCAAATATTTGTTGGAGCGTTTCGGGTAATTCGCTGGTAGCAATGTGTTCCATAATATGGTTTAGCCCTTATCATTGGGAATTGGTCTTTGGTAGGTGCGGCGTTTGCTGCTAATGGGGGAGCTTTCTAATTTCTATTTTAGAGACTGGCGGTTGAAAACCTTGCCGTTGATTAATAACTGCCAATTAGTCTCGTCTTCCCGGTTAATAATTCTTGCATCATGCCCTGTTTGATAGCTTTGTATTTGTCACGCTTTTGTTCTAAGGCTGCGATTTCTGTATTCATGTCGCTGAGGATTTGGGCGATCGCTTTTTGTTCTTCTATTGTTGGCGGGAGAGTAATTTGAAGGTTTTTTAAAGCATCTTGATTAATATTTGTATTCGCGCTAACAGTGCTACTATCTATTACTCTTTTTCTAAATTCTTCTTCGTTAAAGCAATGCACTTTATACTCAAAATCCAATTCGCCAAAATCCCTAAATCTGATTAAAAAACCACTATAAACAGTATCCTCTAAATCATCATTTACCACAGACGTTAATCCTACGCCTTCAGGCTTGACTGATGAACGTATAAACAAAATATCTCCTTTCCTTAATTCATAAATTTTCCTTTCTGCACCCGAAGAATTTACTAAACCAAACGATACACCTTGAAATATTTTAGATCGCCCAAATACATCTAAAAGATTTACAAAAGGATACCCAAAGCCAAAATCTTCTTTTCCCTTATTAATTCCATTTTTAAATTCTCCAATCTCCCCCAACTTCTTCACCTCCCACTCACCGCTAAAACCGGGCAAGCGTTTTTTGCCCGTGAGGAGTTCCTGCATCGTGCCTTGCTTGGTGTTGCGCTTTTTGGTGATGATGCGATCGCACTCTGTAATCAGGGCATCGACATCACTGAGGGATTGTGCGATCACCCGTTGTTCCTCTGGCAGTGGCATTGGTACAGCCAGATTTCGGATTTGTTCAATATTAACCCGTTTGAAAGTTGAGCCAACCATCAAATTGGCAAGCTGTTCTATAACTACAGGAGATCGAATGACTTCTTGTAGATAATCACTTGAGAAATTAGGGTCTTTCTTTCTTAACAGGCATACATCTTGACCCATAGCGAAAGGAGGATGCCATACGCAAACCTGAGCAACTTCTCCCACTGTTGCATTACGGCTAAAAATCAGGTCTCCAGGCTGTGGTTTTCGCCCACCTTCTATTAGCTCTAAATAATAGAGTTCTGTTGTTTGTTTGGCGTTCTTAAGTTCTACAAAATAGCTTTGAACTTCTCTAATGCTTGCCACTGAAATGCCATTGCTAACAAATTCGGCTGTAATATGTTTGCAGTCGGTGACAACCCAAAATCGTTTAAGACTATCTACCTGCCAATCTTGCGGAATTACTCCTACTTCGGTTTGCTTGTATCCATGTGGAACTGGCTTGTTTGTCACCATACCAACCCCATTCTCTGCAAATGCCCTTCAACCTTAGCCGTCAACTCCTCAACCTTACTCGTCAACTGCGGCAAAGGCGTATCATACCGTTCTGCCAACTCCTGAATTCGCTGCGTCAACCGTTGCGAAATCCGATCCATCTCTGAAGCGATCGCCTGTCTTAACGTCTGCATCCACTTATCATCAACTACTAGGTTTTTAATTTCATCCTCTGTTAATTCCCGATATTTTTTTAACACCTGATTATGTAAAGATTGGGTAGCCTCTTTAATTGATTTATTAAGTTCCGCTTCTGACTCAATCAATTTCAAATAAGACTTTATAACTTTCAACTCATCCGCATCCGCAAAAAGAGGATTTTTCTGAATTTCCTTAATGCGAAGATTGATATTCGCTTTGGTAATTTTTCCACTGTCATTAATGACTTCCTCCAGCAAACCCTCCTCACCGCCATGTTCTTCTTGCAGTTCCTCCTGCTGGCGAACAATTTCATCCTTTTTCGCTTCCAAAGTTGCGATCGCCGCCTGTTCAGTTTGAAAATAGCGGTTAATCATCAACTCCTTGGGAATCAGTTCGCAGATATAATAATCTGTTACTACACCTTTCTTATTCGTCACCGCTTTCAGTTCTGCCTTCCACCCATCCTCTACCAAAATATAAACATCGTCCTTCATGCTTTCCACCCAATAGGTCATTAGGTGCTGGTAAACATCGTATTTATCAATCAGACTTTTGCCCGTAAACGCTTGCAGCAAGTCTTCTGAGAGCGCGTAAATAATCGCCTTGGGCTTATCTCCCGGCTGGATGGCTTTGAGCAAAGGCGTGTGTTTCCCTTGCCACGTCTCAAAAACCGCTTGAATGTCTTTCCCATAGCTGATAAATTCAGGATGGGCAAAAATACAAGCTTTGACTTCTGATCCTGGAATTTTGAGCATCAGGTATCCTGGGCGATCAGCCGCCTCAAATAATTCCTGTTGCAGCGTTGGGTAAACCTGCCAATAATCGCTCAAAGCCTCAACATCTCGCTTGGGTATCCCCCCCAACAGATGCGCCTCAATATCCTGAATATCTTCCTCTTCCTGACTGTCGATATAGCGCGGGATATTCAGATTGTACTCATGTCCCTCAATTTCCTGAACTGGCACCATCCGCGAATACTTCGCCACTTCAAGCTGCTTGTTGAAGACATCAACAATTTTATGAATGTCCTGCTCCCGCAGGCGGTTTTTATTGCCGTCTTTAACAAACCCCTTGCTGGCATCAATCATATCTTAATTGCCATTTCGTGTAGCCTTCACCCATACCTCCCCCGATCAACTTTGCCAGACGTTCTTAAGCCCGTCTGACACTTTGCCTTGAAGTTTTTACATCGTGCAAAGAACCAATAACATACCACGCACAAGGACTTTACTCATGTAGTGGCTGAGGATATATCGTATACCAGGAATTTATAAATTGTCCTATCTGCGACAGCTAGATATTATTGCGGCGGATTTTGCTTCTTTTCCCGCTCCTCAACTGCCTTACTCACAAGCCGCACAACAAGATTACTGATGGGACGGTCTTCTTCCTCAGCCCATCTCACCAAAGCTTCGTGGATATCTTTGGGGAAATATATGGAAGTTTGTACGCGATCGCTCTGACTCATCAACACTACAAAGATTTGTTGCCAGTTCATCATACTCCCGTAACCTTGGAACAAGGCTCAATAATGTTTAACAATGTGTAGCAATGTTTTATGGTAGATTGAAAACATTATTGAACAAGTGCGACAATGCCGAGGTTTTTGGATGGCGATCGGGTCAAGAGGCGATCGTTATCTGGCGAAGACGAATAAGTAGTTAGTTCTAAATTACACAAACAAAAAATTATTGATTTGATGGAGATGTTGTCACCATGAGTAGCGATCGTAAGAATAAATCCACGATTCCAGTCCATAGAACCATACGATGCCATCTAGATGCTAGTGAAGATATACTTCGCCAAGTATGGGAATAAATGACTCAAAAAAATACTCCTCTGATTCTTCAATTGTTAAAGAGTGTAAGCGAACAACCAGAATTTGAAGCTAATAAAGAAAAGGGAGAAATAACTAAGAAAGAAATCGTAGAATTACGTAAAGGTTTGAAAAAAAATCCTGAATTTGAAGAACAATCAGGTCGCCTTCGCTCATCAGCAGAGTCTTTTGTAAAAGAGGTTTATTCTTCATGGCTTACTTTATACCAGAAACGAAAAAGGCAGAAAGAGGGTAAAGAATACTTTCTCGAAAATATACTTAAAAGTGATGTTGAACTTGTAGGTGAAAGTAACTGTGATTTAGAGACAATACGTTCTAAAGCGCAAGAAGTACTTACTCAACCAGAAGAATTTATAAAACAACTTACTATTAATGATGAGGATGTAAAGCCAACTAAATCAGCTAGAAAAAGAGTTAACAAAAATATTTATAATAAAAGTACCGATGCAGAACAAAGGGAAGATTCTAGCTCTCCAAACAATGTAGATGAGAATAAATTAGAAACATTAACTAATGTTTTATATAAAATACATAAACAAACACAGGATATTCTAACGCGGTGTGCAGTAGCTTACCTGATAAAAAATCATAATAAAATTAGTGAACTAGAGGAAGATGTTCAAAAACTAAAAAAGCGTCGTAATGAAAAAAAGGTCGAGATTAAACGTCTAGAGAATCAAATCCAAGATAATCGATTACCTAGTGGTAGAGATAAGCTGTTGCGTATTTAATTTGTATATGCGATGCGGGCAAGATGCCCGCACTACAATAATTTTACGTTTTCGTACTATACAATTTAGATGCACATCAGCTTATAACAGGAGAAAGATATAGTGAAGCATTTAACAACTTAATAAATCAAGTACCTAAAGATAATAAAGAGTGGGAAGATTGGATAGCTAATTTATCGAGGAAAATATCACATTTACCATACCCTATAGATTATTTATACGGGGACTTAACTTGGTATAAAAATGATGAGGACAATATTGTTGTTTACTTCAATGGTTGGAGTGAATATCACTTCAAAATTTGTTGTAATAAACGCCAACGTCATTTTTTTGAACGCTTTCTAGAAGACCACAAAGCTTTTAAAGGAAGCGAGAAAGGTGAAGAAAAACTTTCAGGAAGTTTAATTACACTACGTTCTGCACAGTTGCTATGGCAACAAGGTGAAGGCAAGGGTGAGCCGTGGAAAGTTCATAAATTAGCTCTGCATTGTACCTATGACGCTCGTTTATGGACAGCAGAGGGTACTGAAGAAGTGAGAAAAGAAAAGACTGACAAGGCGCAAAAACGAGTAAGTAAAGCCGAAAAAAATGAAAAGTTAGACAACGCTCAACAAACACAACTGAATAAAGATAAATCTTCATTATCTCGACTTAATAATTCATTCAACCGTCCTGGTAAACTAATTTATCAAGGTCAATCTAATATAATTGTTGGTATCAGTTTTCATCCTATTGAGTTAGCGACGATTGCCATAGTTGATATAAATACTAAAAAAGTGCTTGCTTGTAATACAGTCAAACAGTTGCTAGGCAATGGTTTTCACCTGTTAAGCCGCAGACGACGGCAACAAGTACATTTAAATAAAGAGAGAAGAAAAGCTCAAAAAAAAGATTCACCATGTAATATAGGCGAATCGAAGTTAGGTGAATACATTGACAAATTACTAGCAAATAGAATAGTAGAAATCGCTAAGTCTTATCAGGCAGGTTGTATTATACTACCTAGATTAAAAGATATTAAAGAAATTCGCACCAGTGCAATTCAAGCCAAAGCTGAGACTAAAATTCCAGGTGATGTGAATGGTCAAAAATTATACGTAAAAGAATATAATCGTCAGATACACAATTGGAGTTACAACAGACTCCAAGAATCCATAAAGTCGAAAGCTGCTGAATTGAAAATTAGTATTGAATTTGGTATCCAACCCCATTCTGGTACTCTGGAAGAACAAGCGAGAGATTTAGCATTTTACGCTTATCAAAGCCGAAATCATACTTTAGGTAGATAAAATTTCTACCCGAAGAATATAATCTTATTGAAATTAAATCGGTGCCGTCATACATGCTCTTTTGAGCCTTAACTGTATGATGCTACAGTATTAACTCCTTTGTGTAGATACTGTGGAATGGGTTAGTTTAACGCTTGGAAAAGCGTAGTCTTTCTGACCCTGGTAGCTGCCAACTCTACCTGTGCGATCATCTAAGCGTTTGTTAGTGGTAATTGCTTGGGTAAGGTAATACTGCTGTTAGATGAGAAAGTACTCGCACCGAGACGCATGGGAAGTATAAGGTGTTAGGGTTCCAAACAACCCAGAACCTTAGCTCTTGACATCAAACTCTTTTAGCTTGGTGTTAGGTGCCAGAGCGGCCTGTACTACTGAAATCTTAGATTTTGGTTTTACGAGGAGGATCATTACCTCTTACTTTACAACAAAGTGAGGGTACGGGTATACCGTCACGGTGGCTACCGAACTACCACCCCCTAATTTTTACTTTTGGCAAGTCAAAGCGGGGTCAAAATCCCTGGGGTTCTGCCAAATGTCCAAAACTCCTGTCTGCACTGGGTATTACTGTTTTAGCCCTGAATAAAATTTTATTCATTGGCTGTAGAAAATAGGAATTAAAGAAGGCTTGCCAAATTTGCCTTCAAAAACCATTGTTTGCAGGGGCTTTCAGGGGTAGGGTTTCTAAAGCCCTCCCTGTAGGTGGTGGGTTGAAAGCGAAAGTTACACCCATATAACTTTAGAATGGGTTGATGTTAAGTTTCTAAAGCCCTCCCTGTAGGTGGTGGGTTGAAAATTCTGATCATTGAAGATGCCACTTTGGCTATATAATTCTTTATTAGGGTGGTTTGAAAGGAGTGCTGCGATCGCACGTAAAACGCAGCTATTTTATATTGGTGGAGCCTCTGCTTGGGTGAGAATAGCAAAACAAAAGGTAATATATTTTTGTAATTAGACTGCGAATAAAGGGTTTTAAAGCTACTCTTGTAATTCAATAGCCTTGGGCTTGCTGTAAGAAATTAAATTAGAAAACATATATTTAGCCGAGTTTTACAGGCTGATTTTGGACAATAATTCTTTAAAACTGGTTTCAACTCTGGACAATAATTCTTTAAAACTGATTTAATTGCTGAAAGCACCGAAAATAGATAACTTATGCCCCTGTACTTGGAAAAAGTGGACATTAATTCTTTAAAACTGACAATAATTATTTAATGGACAGATGGAGAATAACGGATTCGAACCGATGACCTCTGCGGTGCGATCGCAGCACTCTACCAACTGAGCTAATTCCCCTTAATTAGTGCAAGTCAAGAGTAATATTACTCATTAACTCAATACACCATCACCATATAGTATTCTAACATTCAGTTGCCGATGGTTGAGCCTCTTTTTGGGAATAAACTTTTTGCACCCGTTCGAGTTCTAAATCGCTGAGATAATCAACAGTCCAGTTACAGCAGCGCTGAAGCATGTGGAATGGGTAAGTATTGGCTACACCAACAACTTGCATTTGCGATCGCTTCGCTGCTGCAATTCCTGCTGGAGTATCTTCAATGGCCAGACACTCGTATGGTTGAAGGCTTAATTCAGGATATTCTTGATTCAGACGTTTTACCGCCAGTAAATAACCATCAGGTTCTGGTTTACTGGTGTTGATATCATCACCAGCGACGATAATTTTAAAATGTTGGGCTAGTTTGGCGCGATGGAGTACCAATTCTATTTCTTTACGAATCGCGCCACTAACTAATCCTAATTTCAGATTCCGCGATCGCACCTGATATATTAAGTCTTCTACACCCGAATATAAAGGCAGTTTCTCTATTTTCTCTAGTTCCACCACATAGGCTTCTGCTTTGCGGTACAACAACTGAGTCAAATAGTTTTCGTTAGCGACTCTACCACGATTAGCGAGTAATTGCTGAAAACAAGCGCGATCGCTGCGTCCAAGAGAAGCTTGACGCTCGCTCACCTTTTGGGGTTGGAGATTTTCTTCAACGAGAATCTCATCTATCAGTTGCAGGTGGATTGGCTCATCGTTAATGATGACACCATTGAAATCAAAGAGAACTGCCTTTAAACTCATGCCATTATGCCAAATGCTGGAGATCCAAGTCCCTCCAAATCATTATTATCTATTGATGTGGGAGTATAACGACGGATATTTTCAGTTGCGATCGGTTTAACGCCGCCAGTTACCTGATTTATCCACCATACATCGTGCGTAGGCGTAGCCCGTCGTAGACATCGCACTGCTTCAAATCCGGCTGCACCCATATTCGCCTCTATACTACCAGCAGCATACTCACGAATATATGGCTCTTCAAGCGTAACGCCGTAACCCATCTTCATCAGTCAAAAGACGCACTACAGGGGATAAAAAACGTTCCCAGATTGTATCTTGACGCACTGCCATATTGTGTCAGAACTTTAAGGGGTTATTTAAGCAGAGTAATTTTCTTTACAAATTTTAATATATTTGGCAAGCATCTGCTTTCTCTCTGTGGTATTGGCTTGACGTTTGTAATCTATTTTGTTACATTTGTAGTATAAATGTGTTACTCCCTAAAAGTAGTTCTTCAGCTTCACGAAAACTGAGCGAATCAAATGAAAGACAATACAACATTTAAATTGCTACAACTAACTAGTAGTATGTCAAGTTTAAATTCCTCGGTAAGCAAGTTCGTAGTTAGCACTAAAATCCTTACTACCAAGCTTGAAAAAGTACTATAGGACTAGTATTTGATTTTTGAAATCTTACGTAGGGTGCGTTAGCGTAGCGTAACGCACCATCCCAAGCTGATGGTGCGTTACGACGTTCCGTCTAACACACTCTACAAATACTTATATTTTTTCAAAAATAAAATATGATTCCTATAGATAAATTATTAGTGCCATAAGCCCAATCCAAAATCTAAAATTTAAAATCCAAAATACAAAAAAATATGCCCTACGAAAAGTTAGAAATTACCACGCCAGCACCCGTTTTATCTTGGGCAAATCACTCTTTGGGCCCAGAAGAAACCAAGATGGCAAAAAATGTAGCATCGCTACCATTTGTGTTTAGACATGTGGCATTAATGCCAGATGTTCACTTAGGAAAAGGTGCTTTAGTTGGTTCTGTCATTG
Organism: Nostoc sp. 'Peltigera membranacea cyanobiont' 232; assembly: GCF_002245985.1. Classification (NCBI taxonomy): domain Bacteria; kingdom Bacillati; phylum Cyanobacteriota; class Cyanophyceae; order Nostocales; family Nostocaceae; genus Nostoc; species Nostoc sp. 'Peltigera membranacea cyanobiont' 232. The sequence goes on along the minus strand of NZ_NOLK01000031.1, from coordinate 52,773 downwards.
CGACGAAAGAGGCAATTATTCCTGCTGCTGTCGGAGTGGATATTGGTTGCTTTGTAGGAGATACCTTGATTCCTTTGGTGGATGGTAAATCCTATCGGATTAAAGACCTAATAAATTGGGGTAAAGAGTTTATTGTTTATGCTTGTACGCCAACAGGAAAAATCGTTGCGGCTCAAGCGACTGCTAAATTGACCAGACAAAAAGCTCCACTCGTGAAAGTAATTCTGGATAACGGCGAAGAAATTATTTGTACTCCCGATCACCAATTTATGCTTCGGGATGGAAGCTATAAAGAAGCTCAGTTGCTTCAAGCAGAGACTTCCTTAATGCCTTTTTATTCCAAAACTGACAAAGATGGCTACAGCCTGATTGTTCAGCCATACTCCAGTAGAGGACTCCACAACCACCGCAGAAAAGAACATCAATGCAATAACAAAGTTGTAGCAGTAAATCCCCTAAATTACACAGGAGATGTTTACTGTCTAACAGTACCGAAGTATCATAATTTCGCACTGAAAGCTGGGGTATTTGTTCATAACTGCGGGATGAGCGCTATCAAAACATCATTTACCGCCGAACAATTAGAAGGTAAACTGAAGAAAATCCGCCTGGATATTGAAGCTGCAATTCCTACTGGGTTCAACGAAAACAAAGACGTTGAAAAATCTGTTATCAACTGGCAACACTGGGATGATTTTAAAGACTTGCATCGTGGCGTGCAAGACCTACAAAGTAAAGCAATGAAACAGATGGGTTCTCTCGGTGGAGGAAACCATTTTATTGAAGTGTGCCTCGATACAGAGAATCAAGTTTGGCTGATGCTGCATTCTGGTTCGCGTAACATCGGTAATAAACTCGCCCAGTGTCATATTCACACAGCTAGAGAATTAGCAAAAATGGCAGGTAATAAATTGCCTGACCCTGATTTGGCTCACTTTGTCGCTGGTACGCCAGAATTCCAAGCATACTGGCATGATTTGCAATGGTCGCAAGACTATGCGCGTGTTAACCGCGATGTGATGATGGCGCGTTTTAAGCACATAGTCGAGAAGCATTTAGCAGGTGGGAAGGCAACTAAACCTTTATTGCAGGTTAATTGTCATCACAATTACGCCGAGAAAGAAGTGCATTTTGGCGAGGATGTATACGTTACTCGCAAGGGTGCAGTCCGCGCCCAGACTGAAGATTATGGAATTATTCCTGGTTCGATGGGAGCAAAGTCTTTCATCGTTAAGGGTAAAGGTAATGCTCACAGCTTCTGTTCTTGTTCCCACGGTGCAGGGCGTTTAATGTCTAGAAATAAGGCAAAAAATGTCTACACACTTGATGATCTAATCGAGCAAACAAATGGTGTAGAATGCCGCAAAGATGAGGGCGTGTTAGATGAAATTCCCGGCGCTTATAAACCTATAGAACAAGTGATGGAAAATCAAGCTGATTTGGTTGAAGTTGTAGCAACACTTAAGCAAGTTCTTTGTGTTAAGGGCTAAATTTCTGTAGAGTGGGCACTGCCCACTTTTTGACTTTTTAAATATATAGGAATCATATTTGATTTTTGAACAAAATTAGGTATTGTCGGGTATGTTATATCAAGTCCGCTTAATCACTTACGATATGTCATTGCGAGTGAAACGGAGTGGAACGAAGCAATCGCTGCGGACTCTGCGATTACTTCACTTCGCTATCGCTGCGTTCGTAATGACAAGTGTTTATCCAGACATGATATTAGGCGTAAGCCGTACCCGCATTTCTCACAAGCTTCAGGCGTTTGATAGAGCAGAGGGGCAGAGGGGATTGAACTTGGCACATTGAACTCTCCCCTGCTCCCCTGCTCCCCTGCACAAGCACGGGCTTTGAGAGGTGTGGTGAGAAATCCGGGCGTAACGTAGACTCCAAAGCTTTTGGTGCGTTACGCTGACGCTAACACACCCTACTGGCGTGGCAAGCTTAAAGATGCTGTACTTCACTAACCTTAAATCTGCTGTATTATCATAATTTACCAGTCCAACAAAAACTCATAAATCTCTAATGGCAAATTATCAGGGTCTTTAAAGAAAGTGAATTTCTTACCTGTAATTTCATCAATTCTGATATTTTCTGTTTCTACGCCTTGCGAGTTTAAGTAAAAAACAGTTTCCTCGATATCATCAACTTTAAAAGCAAGATGTCTTAAACCACAAGCTTCTGGCTTACTAGGCCGTTCTGGAGGATTTGGGAAAGAAAATAGCTCTATTTGAGCATTTTCTCCAACTTGTAAATCTAATTTATAAGAATGTCTCTCGGCGCGAAAAGTCTCTTGAATAATAGAAAGACCTAAAACTTCTACATAAAACTTTTTGGAGCGATTGTAGTCAGAACAAATAATGGCTACATGATGAATGCCAGTGGTTTTCATTTGTACTTCTCAAGCTAGTGATAATTTATCTTCAGCAGTTTTACTAGAGTTTTGCTAGTTTTTGCAAGACAAGAACAGTGGAGGGAATAACAATGCGATCGCTGAATTTTTACTATGACTGTAAAACAGTTTTTGATACAATCCTAGTTTTCTTGAGGTCTGCTTCGGAAAGTTGTTCTCCAGCTTGCAGACGGGTGGCGGAAGTTTGTAACACTGTCGCTGCACCTTTATCTCCGATTTGTAAAGCGGTTTTGGCGGCTGTTTGCAACATTGTGGCTGCACCGGTGCGATCGCCTTGTTGTAATTTCACCTCGGCTAACTGGGTTTGGCGATACTTTGCTAATGCTAAAATAGACTGCTGTACGTGGGGATTAGATGCTGGTTTATACGTCTGTAATACATCTGCATACACTGGCACAAGGGGCGAAAGTAAGCGTTCTTGGTTAACCATCGGGTCATCATAACGGATTTGCAGATGCCCGATCGCTTGTTTACCCTCTGGCAATTGTCCCAGATAAATATTAGCCAAAACTACCCGTTCTACATCCTGCATCAAATCTCCCAAACGCACAGCAAAGCTACCATCCGCTTCTCGTTCCACTGGTAACTCGATTGTGTCTGGGGCAACTTGGGCAATGGGTTTCAATTCTGCTAGTCGGACATTGGGAACTAAAGATAACAGCAAATAGGCATTAGTTAGCCCAATGGACTGAATTCGCCCAAATAGTCGGCTAAATTGCTCCATAGCTTGTTCGGGATGTTCAATATGAGCTAAAGTCCCACCACCGACATCAGCAATTTTTTCTAGCAAATCCTGATTCCAGCTATTGCCAAATCCGAAAGTGTTGATCGTTAGGTTGAGTTTGGCAGCTTTTTGCGCCAGTTTGAGACAACGCTTGTTGTCATCTCGCCCAATATCCCACTTCCAAATCCGCAAACCACTTTCACCATGCCCATCTGTCAGCAGAAACGCTTGGGAAACAGCGCCTCTTGTACCCTTCATCAATTCTGTAATTCCCAGTTCCAAACCCTCAGCGATCGCAGTGCCGCCACTAGCAGTCAGTTTGCTTTTAATTTGAGATTTGATGCTTTCGGGATCTTCGATCGCTTGGTTAGGGATAATGACTTCCGCAGAACCGGAAAAAGCCACAACTGAGATGCGATCGCCAACTTTTAACCGATCTATTAATCCTTCCACTGCCTGAATCACCGTTTTAATCGGTTGTCCATGCATAGAACCACTTCTATCTAGAATCAAGCAGAGGTTAAGGGTCAGATTTTGGTCAGACTCGCCAGCGATTGCAAAAATCGTCATTGCTAGTTGACGTTGGCTATTTGTTTGAGCCAGATCAACATTATTGTCATTTAACGCCGAGAGCAATTTAACTTTCATTGAGGAGGGGTATCTTGCAAAACTGTTTTGGAGACAATTCTGGTTTTCTTGCGATCGCTTTCCGATAAATCTCCACCAGATTGTAGCTGGGTGGCAGAAGTTTGCAACACCGTCGCTGCCCCAGTATCTCCCATTTGCAGCGCAGTTTTAGCAGCCGTTTGTAGCATTGTCGCTGCACCAGAGCGATCGCCCTGTTGCAATTTCGTTTCGGCTAGCTGGGTTTGGCGATACTTAGCTAATGCCAAAATAGATTGTTGCACCTGGGGATTCGGATCTGCTTGGTAGTTTTTCACAACATGGGCATAAACGGGGATATTTGGTGTCACTAAACCTACCTTATTGGCGGCTGGATCGTCGTAGCGGACTTGCACATTAGCGATCGCTTGTTCACCTGCTGGCAATTGTCCCAAATAAATATTAGCTAAAATTACCCGTTCTGCATCTTTCATTAAATCTCCCAACCGCACAGCGAAGCTTCCATCAGCTTCTTGTTGGAGTGGTAATTCAATTGTGTCTGGGGAAACTTGGGCAACAGGTTTGAGTTCGGCTAATCTGACATTGGGCATTAGGGAGAATAACAGATAAGCATTAGTCAATCCCACTGTTTGAATGCGACTGAACAGGCGATTAAACTCATCTACTGCCTCTTCAGGTTTTTGAATGTAAGATAAAGTACCCAAACCAGCATCAGCAATTTTTTCTAAAACATCTTGGTTCCAGTTGTCACCAAATCCCAGAGTGTTCAAAGTCAAATTATAGCTAGCAGCTAATTGAGCGAATTTCAAACAGCGATTGTTATCACCATGTTCATTTTCACCGTCAGTTAATAAGAAGGCTTGGGAAACAGTATCTTTTTTTCCCTTTGCCAACTCCTCAATCCCCAAGCGCAATCCTTCATCAATAGCAGTTCCACCATCGGCAGCTAGGCGGTTAATTTGATTTTTTATTTTCTCTGGATTTTCGACACTTTGACTAGGTACTAAAACTTTGGCACGATGATCGAAAACTACAACACTGAGGCGATCGCTAGGATTAAGTCTATCCACCAGACGATTTGCTGCTTTTTTGACCGTTTCTAGCGATCGCCCATTCATGGAACCACTATGATCCAGAATCAAGCATAGATTAAGTGGCACATGGCGGTCTTGAGTCTCTGCGATCGCTGAAATCGAAATTCCCAACTGACGTTGACTATTCAGTTGATTCGCGTCCAAATTACCATCATTCAAGGCAGGCTGCAAACTAACCTTCATAACTCAAAGTCCCTATTCAGGATATACATATTAATAAATAACTTCAAAGTATCACTTTAGCTCTACGGAAAACTTATCCAATATAATAATCAGAATATCTTACAAGCCAAGCATTGGCAGATGGAAAGCTACCTCAAGCATTAGGGAGAAATCCGCACCTTGAGGGAAGCGTGCATCGCGCTAGGATGTATTACAGTTAACGGCATAGTTTCAGGCGATCAGTTGCTATGGACATTTCCCCAATCAAAGCTGTTCAAGCCCCATATTACGGCGATAGCTCTTACCGGACACCACCGCCAGATTTACCTTCCCTCTTATTGAAGGAGCGAATAGTCTATATTGGGATGCCACTGGTACCTGCTGTCACGGAATTAATCGTGGCCGAATTGCTGTTTTTGCAGTCCGACGACCCCGAAAAGCCCATTAAAATCTATATCAACTCCACCGGCACATCCGGTTACAGTGGCGAACCCATTGGCTTTGAAACCGAAGCCTTCGCCATCTTTGACACCATGAAATATATCAAGCCTCCTATCCACACCATCTGCGTCGGTTCTGCGATGGGTATGGCAGCCATGCTTCTCAGTGCTGGTACAAAAGGTTGCCGCGCTAGTTTGCCTCACTCTTCGATTATCCTGCATCAGCCCAAGAGCTACGCCCAAGGTCAAGCAACGGATATTCAAATTCGGGCAAGGGAAGTTTTGGTAAATAAAGGGGCGTTGGTTGATATCTTACATCGCACCACCGGACAGCCCCCAGAAAAAATTGCTAAAGATATGGATAGGTTGTTATATCTAACACCTTACGAAGCTAAGGAATACGGACTAATTGACCGAGTTTTTGAGAAAGAAGAACTCGCAAATCCCCCACTTCCAGCCAGTGTCCTTTAATTTGTCTTTTGTCCTTTGTCATTCGTCCTTTGTTAATAACCAAAAATTATTAATGACCAATGACTAATGACTAATGACCAATGACTAATGACTAATGACTAATTAAAAACGGAGTAAATTATGCCTATAGGCGTTCCTAAAGTTCCTTACCGGATGCCCGGTGGACAATATACAGATTGGATTAGTATCTACGATCGCCTTTACCGGGAACGGATTATATTCTTGGGGCGAGATATTGATGATGAAATTGCCAATCAAATAATTGCTGTAATGCTGTATCTGGACTCCGACGATCCAGGTAAAGATATTTATTTATACATCAATTCGCCAGGTGGAATGGTTACATCTGGCATGGCTATTTTTGATACCATGCAACATATCAAATCTGATGTGGTGACTATTTGCGTGGGTTTAGCTGCTTCAATGGGATCTTTCCTGCTGGCTGCTGGTACTAAAGGTAAACGGCTTGCATTGCCTCATTCACGGATTATGATTCACCAACCTTCAGGTGGAACTCGTGGACAAGCAACCGATATCGAAATCGAAGCTAGAGAAATTCTGCGGATTCGTCACCAGCTTAATGGCATTTATGCCGATAAAACCGGTCAGACCATAGCAAAAATTGAAAAAGATATGGATCGTGACTTTTTCATGTCTGCTGAAGAGGCGAAAGAATACGGTTTAATTGACCGTGTGATTGAAGAGCGAACCTCTATAGTCGCAGGGGAGTAGGGAAAGAGTTAGGAGTCAGGAGTTATGAGTGAGGAATTTTTCAACTCCTCACTCCTAGCTCTTAACTTTCAAATTCCCAATGCTCAGACAAACTGTCAACATTGAACTTTAAAATAGAAAATTAGCCTTTATCATTAATAGTCCAGGCTTAAAGCTGATACTGACAGATAATAGCCGATAGCTAAATATTCGATAGCTCATAGCTCAAGATGGATCTCGGAGATTGCTACCGTTTGCTAGGTTTAAGATCGGGAGCTTCTTTTGCTGACATCAAAGCGTCTTACCGACGACTGGCGCAGCAATATCATCCCGATATCAACCCAGATGACAACAAAGCTAAAGATAAGTTTATTGCCTTGACAGAGGCTTACAAACTCCTGCTGACGGTAGTATTGCCAGAAGAAACTACTGTACATTCAAGTCAGGTGTCAACATCTGGTGGGCGTGATGGTGTTAAGGTAACGCAGCGACAGAAAACACCAGTCACAACAGTGACAAGCCAAGAAGTAGGGAAATCAAAGCCGCCGAATCTGTTGGAAATAGAAGAACGGCTGAAGTGGAAGACTTATGAGCAATTGCAGAGATTTTTGCAAGAAAGACGATTTCCGCAAGCGATCGCACTGGCGGAAGCCTTAGCAGATCGTTTGTCAACAGATGCAGAAGTTCGTCAATGGCTAGCGATCGCTTATCAAATTTGGGGACGGGCATTAATTTCCGAAAACCAACTGCTCAAAGCCAGAATTTATCTTAAAAAAGCTTTGAAAACAGACCCCCATAATAAAAGTCTTTGGTATGAAGTGCAGCGCGATTTCCAACGCTTAGAACAAATTTTTTAAAGATTTAATTAATTAAGGCAGGAGGCAGAGGGCAGGAGGCAGGAGGAAAGCTACCCTTTAGACTTCTTGCAGCGACCAGAGGGAGCAAGGTTTTTAGACCACCCACTGAACTCTTATTCAGTGGCTTCAAATCAGTATGGGATTCGACCCCCTACTGATTCGCTCTTCGTGCCTCCTGCCTTCTTCAAGAATTACCTCAAACCGCGCAGCACTGTTCCTAATGTAGCAATTCCCTCAACAATCTTCTGTGTTGGCTGAAAGCTAAAAGCTAACCTGATGGCATCATCTCCCTGTCCATTGGCATAGCAGCGAGTTCCTGGCAGAAAACTGATGCCGTGTTCACTGGCAGCCATGAGGAGTGCTTTGGCGCTGATATCTGGTGGCAATTTACACCAAACAAAAAAGCCGCCATCGGGACGCAAAGCAACTATATCACTGGGAAACTCTTGAGCGATCGCTTCTAACAACAAATTGCACTTATGTTTGTAGCAGGCAATTAACTCCTGAATGTGATTCTCTAATTTCCCTGTGGCACAATAGCGGGCGACCACATGGCTGACAAATGGCCCCACAGGCCCCTCACTTTTGAACATCGCCAGTCGCTCAATAATCGCTGGATCGCCACAAGCCCAGCCCAGCCGGATACCAGGCGCAATAATTTTTGAGAAGGTACTCACATATAATACCCACCCTTCTTGGTCTAGAGTTGCCAAGGAGGGCATTGTTTCTCCTTGGAAGCGCAAATCGCTATAAGCATCGTCTTCCACCACTACAACGCCATACTCAGCCGCTAATGCTACCAGTTTTTGGCGGCGAAATAAGGGCATAGTAGCGCCTGTGGGATTATGAAAGGTGGGAATAGTATAAATAAATCGGGGTCGGATGCCCTGTTTCTTCAAATCGTTCAATGTTACTTCTAGGGCATCTACATCCATCCCCAACTCATCCACAGGAATGGTAATTATGCGTGCGCCAGCGTGGATAAATCTGGCAACTACTCCCAAGAAGGTTGGCCCTTCCACAATTACCACATCACCAGGTTCCACAAACACATCTGGTAGCAAGCCGAGAATCTGACCAGAACCGTAGCCAATGATTAGGCGATCGCGATCGGCAGCGATTCCTTTCGCCTGCAAACGGAGGATAATTTGCTCGTACAGTTGAGATGAAGGTGGGCCGTAATTGAGAGCGATCGGAGCCTCTTCTGCCAGCACAACAGCACTTGCAGCAGCCAAGTCACCGTGAGGAAAAAGAATTGGGTCAGCTAGACCGTAGGCAAAGCTGACAGTGACGATTTTGCTTAACTCTGTACCGTAGGTTGGTGGTGCGAGGTTTTTTGCTCGTTCAGCGAACAAATCAGTAATTCGGTAAGCAGGGGTTGTAGAAACCATAAGTAGTTCAAAATTGGAAGTCAGAATACAGAACACACAAGAAGGGAATTGGCGAAAAGCCAGGTTGGAAACTTCCTGCGATCTCGACTTTTCACGAGAGTGGCGGTCTTAAAGTTTTGTTCATCGTCCAGAATTAATGGTGGATTTTGGCTACTAACGGATGTATTCTTTCTTATAACATCATCACGAGGATCGTGAATATTGACTGATAGAACGGAATTACTACAGTGAAATTAATTAACGTCAAGTGGCAGCAGCTAATTCTCAGCTTAGGCTGTCTGCTACTGATTATTGGCTGTAAGAGTTTCTATCCCACCAATAACCCAGATGCTATACCTCTTAGGGTGGCGACAGATCCCACTTTTGTCCCTTTTGAAATTCAAAAGGCTAGCGGGGAGTTGGAAGGCTTTGATATTGATTTGATGAATGCGATTGCTAAAGTAGCAGGTTTTGCAGTCCAGTTTGAAAGTCTGCCCTTTGATGGCACGATCTCAAGCTTGCAAGCTAAAAGAGTCGATGCAGCGATTAGCGGAATCACCATTACTGCCGAACGCCTAAAAACAATTGCTTTTTCACGACCTTATTTTAAAGCCGGACTAGCGATCGCTGTCCGCGAAGATAACCAAAATATTAAAGACTTCAATAGTCTCAAAGGGAAAAAAATCGCTGTCCAAATTGGTTCCACTGGGGCAGATTTTGCCAAAACCATCCCCAATGCCAAAATTAGTACTTTTAATTCTGGGCCAGAATTTTTCCAAGACTTGCTTAATGGCAACGTTGATGCTGTGGTTAGCGATGCTTTCGCAACTTTGTATGCCATTAAAAATGGCAAACTTAAAGGCATCAGAGTTGTTGCCGATCTGCTTCCTGAAGAATACTACGGCATTGCTACACCTAAAGACTCCCCCCATCTGGATGTAATTAACAAAGGTATAGCGACTTTGTTATCCAATGGCACTTACAAGCAAATTTATCAAAAATGGTTTAACGCCGAACCCCCGCAATTGGCAGACTCTTGAGCATTGGGTACTGGGTACTAGAGACTGGAAATTGGGGATTGAGGATTGATATTTGAAACTCTTCCCTAGTCCCCAGTCCCCAGTCCCTATGCCCCATTCCCCACAATATATTAAATATTTATCTAATATGCGTCACAATTAATACTGCCACCAAACATTTATTGATAAACTACAATCTCTTGTAAGTCTACTTTAGTCAGGGACAGCCAATTGTGGCACCTTGGATCTTAGTGGCTAGAAGCACCTTGGAGCGGGAATAAAGGAACTTCCACTATGCTGATTTGCCCTCAGTGTAAATTTGAAAACCCCAATAGCAACAAATTCTGTCAAAGCTGTGGCACATCCCTGACCCACAAGATTTGTCCTGAATGCAGTACTGAAGATGTACCTGTGAATGCACTACGTTGTCATAACTGTGGCACGGAATGTGGAACAGTGTTTTGGGCAATTATTGCTAAAGAAACGACTGGGGAAGCTTTGGGAGTAGAGAAAGATGAGGGAAATGTGGTACTAGAGGGAAATGAGGAAGCAATATCCTCCTCATCTCCTCTATGCCCTACTTCTCAGATTGCATTAGGCTCCTATTTAGACTCTCAGGAACGCTATCAATTGTTAGATCCGCTACCTGCCCAAACGGAAACTGCCACCATTGATGTAGGTGTGAGAGTTTTAGACTGCCAACCGTATCAAATATCACCCATTGAGGCAATGCTAGCAAGTCAGCAATCAGATTTGTTAACGTCTTCAATGGAAGCAAGGGGAATTCCTCACCTTGCTAAACTTTATATTGCCTTACAATCCCAAGGTCAGCGCGAGATACCACTGATTCACGATGCATGGCAGCAGGGGGATATGCAGGTAGTGATAATTGAAGACCGCTCACATTGGCAGCCTTTACTCGACCTGTGGCAAGAAGAAACGACGAATTCGTTAAAAATTTTACACTGGTGTTATCAAATGGCCCAACTTTGGGCATTATTGGAACCAGTAAATTGTCGTCAAAGCCTTTTAGATTTGTCGAATTTGCGATTGGATGAAGACCAAACGCTGGCGCTACAAAGGTTATATGTAGAATCATCAAGTTCTCTGCCAGCTACCGAGTTGCCACCAGAAGATGCCGAAGCCCAAACACCTGCTATTCCAGACGAGCCGTTAACCATTCAAGCTTTGGGGCGGGTTTGGCAAACGCTATTTAGGCAATCTCAACGCACTCAATTTGGCTCTGTAGTCAAGATGTTAGGGGATTTAGATGTAGGTAAGATTCACACGATCGCACAATTGCGATCGCGTTTGGAAGAAATCTCTATTGAACTGGAAGCACTAGGAACCGCAACTCAGACCCCAATAAAGGAGAAAAATACTGCTGTGCCCACTATGCTGCAATCAGATGAGCCAGAAGATATCATTAGCAGAATTGATGATATGCCAACTGTTGTGCTGGCGATGCAGTTAAGTAGCTTGGAAGATGCAGGACGCACAGATGTGGGTCGTCAACGTCATCATAACGAAGACTACTTTGGCATTGAAACCAAAATTCATAAGTTGGAGTTGCCTAAAAGTCGAGTTTTGGAAGGGCATGGTTTATATATTCTCTGCGATGGTATGGGTGGACACGCTGGCGGCGAGATAGCCAGTGAGTTAGCAGTCAACACCCTACGGCAATACTTTCAAGAACACTGGATTGCCAACCAACTGCCAACAGAAGATAGTATTCGTGAGGCAGTGTATTTAGCTAATGAGGCAATTTACAAACTCAATCAACAAGATGCCCGTTCTGGAGTGGGGCGCATGGGTACAACCCTGGTAATGCTCTTAATTCAAGATACTCAAGCAGCAGTTGCCCATGTGGGAGATAGCCGTCTCTATCGCCTGACACGCAAGCGGGGACTAGAACAAGTCACAGTAGATCACGAAGTTGGGCAACGGGAAATTACGCGCGGAGTGGAAGCAAGCATAGCTTACGCCCGCCCTGATGCCTACCAACTCACCCAAGCCTTGGGGCCTCGTGATGAAAACTCGATTAATCCCGATGTCAGCTTTTTCGAGATTAATGAAGATACCCTTTTGCTGTTGGCATCGGACGGTCTGTCAGATAATGATTTACTAGAAACCCATTGGCATACTCATTTAGAACCCTTACTTAGTTCGGGCGCTAACTTAGAACAGGGTGTTACGAACTTAATTGAGTTGGGAAACCAATACAATGGTCATGACAACATTACTGGTATACTTATTCGGGCAAAAGTACGTCCAAATCTGGAAAGTTAAAAATAAATGGGCATTGGGAATGGGGAATTGGGAATGGGTAATAAAAATAATCACTAATTCCCAGTAGATATATCTTCAAATTAACCTTAAAGCCTTATAAATCAAAGGTACTTTGTCCATAAGTTTAGAAGCGGTTAAACCTAATTTAGTGTATAGTTTAATGCCCAATTCCCAATTCCCAATTCCCAATTCCCCATTCCGTAATCCATTTACCTTGTAGGTTTGTATTGTGGTTAGTCTGACTCTGTTAGAACCGCAACAGAAAACGCCCCTCCAGCAGTGGTGCTTTGAGAACTCTTCCATAATTCGGATTGGTCGAGCGGCAGATAATCACGTTGTTTTAACTGATAGTTTAGTTTCGCGGCATCATCTAGAATTGAGACAAGTTGATTCTGCCGATAATGGCGGTGGTTGGCGGCTGATTAGTCAGGGTACAAATGGGACTTTCCTCAACGGTATCCTGGTGATTCAGAGTCCGTTACCAGATAATTCCCTTCTGCAACTGGCGCAGGGAGGGCCAATATTGCAATTCCAAATTCAAGAGGTAACAGTACTGGAAACGGGTTTGCGATCGCCACAAATGCAAGGGACAGAAGAAAACGCCGTTGCAACAGTCTACTCAGCCGAAGGTAAATACACTTGCACGCACGAAGGTAATTCTCCGAACAATCTGTTTTGCATCCACTGCGGCCAACCTCTCTCAGTACAACAGAAAATTCGCCATTATCAGGTGTTGCGAACTCTCGGACAAGGAGGTATGGGTACTACTTATCTCGCTTGGGATGGAACTGGTCAGATTGGGAGTATCCCACGACTGCTGGTGTTGAAGCAAATGAATGCTGATATGGTAAAAATTGCCAAGGCTCAAGAATTATTTGAGCGGGAGGCGCATACTCTCAAATCCCTTAACCATCCGGGAATTCCCAAATATTACGACTTCTTTGTAGAAGGCGGAAAAAAATACTTGGCAATGGAACTAATCCAGGGACAAGATTTAGAGAAACGTGTCTATACCACTGGGCCAGTTACGCCAAGTCAAGCGATCGCTTGGATGATTCAAACCTGCGATATCTTAGGATATCTTCATAGCCAAGAGCCGCCACTGATTCACCGCGATATTAAACCCGCCAACTTAATGGTGCGAAGTTCACTAAATCGCATAGTGGTGCTAGATTTTGGCGCAGTTAAGGAAATTGGCACAGCGCCCGGTACTCGGATTGGTGCAGAAGGTTATTGCGCTCCTGAACAAGAACGAGGACAACCTTTAACTCAATCTGATTTGTATGCAATTGGGCCAACACTGATTTTTCTGCTCACAGGCGAAAATCCTTTCAAGTATTACCGCCAACGGGGGCGAAACTTCAGGTTTGATGTGGCAAAAGTTCCCACCATCAGTTCTCAATTAAGAGATGTTATCGATCGCGCTACAGAACCATTGCCGCGCGATCGCTACCAAACTGCCAAAGAATTAGCTGCGGCGTTAGCTGCTTGTCAATAGGGGGACTGGGTATTGGGGACTGGGGACTGGGTATTAGGGACTGGGGACTGGGGACTGGGGACTGGGTATTGGGGACTGGGTATTGGCGACTGGGTATTAGGGAATGGGCACTGAGTGTTAGCAGTTAAAAGAATTATTTCCTTCCCCAGTCCCCAGCCACCAGTCCCTAATCTCTATTCTTCATCCCAAGTTTCTACAGCTAGCAATTCACTAACTGGGTCTTGCATACTAAAACCAAAGTCAAGCAGTTCCTGTTTCCAGTGTTGCCATTCATTACCGTAGAGCAAAGCGATTTTCCAGATGCTATCGCTTGGCTTGATAATATTCGATTCTATGAGTGATTGCACGTTGCGCTGCAATTTCACCATTGGGTGAATCACTTGCTGAGTCATAACCTCGATTGAATTCAGATTTTGTTGGTAAATACTTAATTAAAACTGCTTCCCATTCTGCAATTGTTGCCGGGTCGTAGAGTGGTGTAATTTTGGTAAAGCTAGTCTTAACTTTCTAACTATACCATAACAAACTCTACTAAATTACTGGCAAATTCGGTTTTGTACGGTAATTACCACCACAAAACTCTAATTCCACCAAGCAGTCCTTAAACTTTTTGCAGAAATTGGGTAAAGGTTCAGAGGGAAGGGTTAAGAGATAAAAGATGTTTCTATTTCCCTTTAATTTTTCCCCGTCTTCTTTCTTCTAACCCATAACCACTAGAGTGCAACACTACCTTTTGTAAGATATCTATTGTGGACACCGAGCAAAATAATTAGCCGTCAGGGAAGTTGCACTATGTAGTGTGACTGAGGATAACTGGGAAAATTCTATATTGTTTGGATCGTGAAAAATATGTTTGCTTGTTGAAAAAACCAGATGACACGGGCTAGTTTGAAAGTTTTTGACTGAGAGCGAAATTTGCAATTGAGTAGAAATTTCCACTATTTATGATTTTTTTAACGTCATTTATAGTACTGCAAACATCTGGCATTAGGCAGAATAATCGCAAATCTTTATATAATTTTAATTTTATGCCCAGTGAATAAGGCTTCGAGGGTTTTGCTTTGAAGGATAGGAGCGATCGTATAGCTAAATTATGGTCATAGCATGGGCTTACCATAAAGTTCCTCCGTCTTCAGAGTCAGCTTTTAAAGTTTGTGTAAAAAATTTTTAGCCAAGATGTTAGTTTCTGTTGAGCAGATGGGTATCCTCAGAACGAGGAGGGTTGCTGACACCTAACTATTTAACGCAGCAATAATTGATACATGGCTGGTTCAGACGAACAATACCTAATCGCCCGCAAAAAGCAGATTGAGCGGCGACAAAAGATTTTAACGATAGTGTCGATATTCTCGTTTTTTGGATCTACGGTATTTGCAGTCATTCCAGCAATCCAACAGGCTAGTCAACCTAAGCCAGTAAATGCGTCTGCTTCTGCTGAGTCAGTATTACAGCAACAAGCGCGGGGCTATGAGATGGTTTTACAACGAGAACCAGAAAATCAACTTGCTTTAGAGAAGTTGTCTGTGGTGCGGTTGCAATTGAAGGATGCTAAGGGCGCGATAGAACCTTTAGAGAAGCTAGTGAAGTTGCACCCCGATCGGCAAGATTACAAAATTGTATTGGAGCAGATTAAAAAGCAAGAAGGAAAGAGCATTTCTGCTCAATAAAAATGCGGCGCATTAGTCAAACTTTAGAGGTAGCATGATATGTCTTCCCACTCTCAAAGTGAGTATGCTAATGATGAAACTTATCTTTCTTCATCTGTATTAGTAGGGAAAGAGCTTGAAAAACAAGGATGGGCATTATTTGAGAATATTGTTGACGATCAATTAGTTGAGTATATTTTTTCTGACTCACTGGTTTAAATGAAGGGCTATTTTATTTATGAAGATTAGTATAATGCAGCCGTACTTATTTCCCTATATAGGGTATTTTCAGCTTATAAATATGGCAGACAAATTTGTAATCTATGATGATGTACAGTACATAAAAGGAGGCTGGATAAATAGAAACCGAATTCTATTAAACAGAAAAGCTCACCTCTTTACATTCAGCATAAAAAATGATTCCACTTTTTTGAATATTAATCAAAGGTTTTTCACAGAAAATATTCATAAAGAGAGAAAAATTTTATTAAACCTAGTGGAGTTGTCTTATAGAAAAGCGCCTTATTACTCCAAAACTAAAAAATTATTAGATTGTATTTTATCCGTAGATGAAATGAATATTTCACAAATGATAACACATAGCCTAAAGCTCATTTGTGATCATTTAGATATAGGTACAAAAATTTATTTTTCTTCAGAACTGACTAAAGATAATACATTGAAAGGAGAACAACGGGTTATCAATATAAACAAGTGTTTAGGGGCTGACCATTATATAAATTCAGTTGGAGGAGATAAATTATATTCAAAAGAAGTATTTAAAAATAATGATATAAAGTTGTCATTCTTGCAGCCAAGACTTGTCGAATATAGTCAGTTTAACAATGAGTTTGTTCCTTGGCTTTCAATCATTGATGTTTTAATGTTCAATGATAAAGAAAAAGTTCAGAAAATATTGAATGAATATGATTTAATGTAAAAATTATACTTTTTTGATTAGAGAGAGGAAAGAGAAGTGACTAGATAGATATTTTATTGAAGAGCAACAATAAGACTGAAAGACTGATAATTATTTAGGTAAGTATAAAATTATATGAGGTTTTAAAGATTGATATGAAGTCTATACTAAAACCGATTGGTGGTTTTTTTGAGTTGGAAATTCAAAATAAAGATTACACTTATCATTCTAATGCAATTGCTCTTAGTAATGGAAGAGCTTGCCTAAATCTTATCCTCAAACACATTCATGCCCAGAGAATATGGATACCTTTTTACACCTGCAATGCATTGTTGGAGCCAATTAAAACCAACCAAATTCCCTATAGTTTTTACTCAATTAACATAAATTTAGAACCTACTGAAGATTTTAAATTAAAAAAAGATGAATACTTAATTTATATTAATTATTTTGGATTGAAGGGCAAATTTATTAAAGCCTTAATTAATCAGTACAACGATCAAATTATCATAGATAATACTCAAGCATTTTTTGAGCGAGAAAATAGTAAAACTTGGTCTTTTAATTCTGCAAGAAAATTTTTTGGTGTGCCAGACGGAGCATATCTTTATACTCCTTATGATATTCCTTTTGACTATGCAAGGAATACTGATTTGAGTTGCGATCATTTATTTAACCGTTTATTAGGTAAGCAAAAACAAGCATATCAAGAATTTATAGAATATGAAAAAGGGTTGGATGATGAAATTAAAATGATATCAATATTTTCTGAATGCTTACTTGCTAATATTGATTACTTAAATATTGCTAAAAAGCGCCGATGTAACTTCAATTACTATCATTCTAACTTTGAAGCGGTCAATCAATTTAATTTGCCTTTAGCAATTAATACTATTCCTTACCATTATCCCCTTTTAGTAAACAATCAAATAGATAAAAGCCTATTATATGAGCAGAATATTTTTATTCCAATATTATGGAAAGATACAATACAGAGAGAGCTACAAGGATTTGATTTTGAAAAAAATATAACACAAAAATTAATTGCACTTCCAATAGATCATAGATATGAGATTGACGAACTAGATTATGTGATTAAATCAGTAAAAGAACTATTAAGGATATAATAATGTTCGCATTGAGAGAGATTTCAAAAAATGATCTAACAATAATTAATGCATGGAGGAATGACCATGAGATTATCAATTTCCTTGGTTGTAATTTTCTTTATATTTCTGAAGAAATAGATGATAAGTGGTATCAAAATTATCTTAACAATAGAGATAAAAATGTTAGGCTCTCTATTATTGAATTAGATAATAATCATCTAATTGGCAATGTTTACCTAACAAATATTCAATCGATTAATCGTTCTGCTGAATTTTCAATTGTTATCAGTAATAAAAATTACTGGTCTAGAGGTATTGGAGAAGCGGTGTGCCGAGAAATTATTAAGCACGCTTTTATTGATTTGAATCTTAATCGTATTTATCTTTATGTTCTTGAACAAAACACTAGAGCTATTAGAATGTATGAAAAAGTTGGTTTTTTACTAGAAGGAAAGTTGGAAGAGGCAGTTTATAAAAATGGCAGCTATCACAACATTTTTGTGATGGCGATTCTGAGAAAGAATTACAATCAAGATATTCAAAACGATAAAAATATAAAATTTTATTTCTAACAATTATAAATATTACCAAATCTAGCTTTGACTAATTTGACAGCATAATAAATAGTATGAATGCGTCAGGTAACAAGTAAACTACTTTTAAAATGATAGTTTTTAGGAAGTTATGGGTATTCTAATAACTAGGAGGGTTGCTAGAATTTTTATCGTAGCAATTTTTGACACATAGCAATTTCAACTATTGATTATTTACTTATTAAAACCGAGTAAAATTTAAACTTTATAGAGTAAGTTAATGTCAGATCAGTACACTGTAATAGCACCAAAATTAACTGAATAAGAGCAAATGAACAACATCAAACAACATTTCAATGATTTAGCTATTGTTCGTGGTACACCAGCATTTTCTGAAAAGTTATATGTTGGTTGTCCTAATATTGGAAACCGCGAACACTTATTGGATCGTATCAATGACATCTTAGATAGAAAATGGCTAACTAATAATGGTATCTATGTACAAGAATTTGAACAACGCATTGCCGAGTTTGTCGGAGTAAAGCATTGCATTGCTACTTGTAATGCAACAGTGGCATTAGAAATAGCCATCCGCGCTGCCGGGTTAAAAGGTGAAGTTATTGTTCCTTCTTTTACCTTCATTGCAACCGCACACGCTCTACAATGGCAAGAAATTACACCTGTTTTTTGTGATATTGATCCTCAAACCCATAATATAGATCCAAACAAAATAGTTCAAAGCATCACCCCCCGTACTACTGGTATTCTGGGTGTTCATTTGTGGGGTCGTCCTTGCAATGTTGAAGCTTTAAGTGAAATTGCTCATACTTATAATTTAAAATTAATGTTTGATGCGGCTCATGCTTTCGGCTGTTCACATCAAGGACGTATGATTGGTAGCTTTGGAGATGCCGAAGTTTTTAGCTTCCATGCTACTAAGTTTTTGAATACATTTGAAGGTGGAGCAATTGTTACAAACAGTGATGAACTAGCGGAAAAAATTCGCTTGATGACAAACTTTGGTTTTGCTGGTATGGATAAAGTTATCTATATTGGTACAAATGGCAAGATGACTGAAGTATCAGCAGCAATGGGATTAACTTCCCTAGAAAGTATTGATAACTTTATTGAAATTAACTATCGTAATTACAAATGGTATCAACAAGAAATTGCTGATATTCCAGGTATTGATTTATTGAATTATAACGAAAATAAAAAATGTAACTATCAATATATTGTTTTAGAGATTGAAGAATCTGAAACTCAAATAAGTAGAGATAAATTACTTGAAATACTTCATGCTGAGAATGTCATAGCTCGGCGCTATTTTTATCCAGGTTGTCATCGGATGGAACCTTATAATTCATATTTTCCTTATGCAAGATTGCTACTACCTGAAACGGAAATATTATCTGATAAAGTTTTACTATTGCCTACAGGAAGTTCAAGCAATAAAGAGCAGATTCGTATAATAGCTCAGATTATTAGGATTGCCATTATGGAAGCTAAAAATACTTTTCCGAAAATAACTCTATAAAAACTAAGCTCATGAATCAGAATACTAAAAAATATCAATTAAAATTTGTGATATTTTCTCCATCATTTCAAGCTCATATTGGTGGAATTATTGCTCTTTATAATCTTGCTAGAATTATTGATGAAGCTGGATTCTCATGTAAAATATTTGATATGAATGGGCTAAAGTTACCTAATAGTATATTTGAGAAGTATGCAACAGAAGCCGATGTCAATGAAAATACAGTTGTTGTATATCCAGAAATTATATTTGGCAATCCTTTAAAGGCAAAGTATGTAGTTAGATGGATTCTTTGCGAACTTGGTATTCATTGTCCTTCTGATGTATATACTACTTGGGGAACAGATGATTTTATTTATCATTATTGTACATATAATCCTCAAAAAGATGTAAAAAATTATAATATTCTTTCTCCTTTATATACAAGTCCAGCATTAAAAAATCATGGGAAATCAAGAGATGGCTATTGTCATATTATAAGAAAGGGCCATAAATTTCACAAGCCATTAAAATATATTCATCAATCTGATTCTCTATTCTTGGATGATAACTTATCTCAAGAAATACTCATTGAAATATTTAACAGAAAAGAATATCTTATTTCTTACGATCCATATTCATATATTTGTGTGATGGCAGCTTTATGTGGGTGTATCCCTATCATAGTACCAATTACAGGAACTACAAAAGAGGAATGGTTTAAAAGTTTATCTACTTCAGTGATTTTAGAAGAATCTGGAGAATGTGAACTAAAGGGAATTGCTTATGGATTACAAGAAGTAGAATATGCACGAAATACATTGCACGAAGTACGAGATCAACAAGAAATCCAGATTAAGTATGGTCAAAAATCTGTTCGTCGTTTTATCAATGATATGATTAGTATATTTTTAGCTAATTTAGAATTGGATATATCACCTAAAAACAATAAGATTTTACAGGTTAAAGATGTATTTATAGTTAGTCAATATCAAGAAAATATTCAAATAAAATCTAAAGATGCACAAATAAAATCAACACATCTAGTTAGTATCTGTATTCCTACTTACAATGGTGAAAAATTTATTGCCGATGCTATCAATAGTGTGTTATGTCAGACCTACCCAAATATAGAGATTATCTTATCTGATGATAATTCTAGTGACACAACAGTTGAGATTGCTAAATCATTTAACCAAGAATCATCCTTTACTTTTTCAATAATTGAACATAGCCAATATGGACTAGCTCCTAATTGGAATTTTTGTATTTCTCAAGCTAAAGGTAAATACATAAAGTTTTTATTTCAAGATGATTTATTAGAACCAACTGCTATCGAAGAAATGGTCAATTTGGCTGAACAGGATGAAGAGATAGGTTTGGTTTTTTCACCTAGAACAATTTTCAGCAATACTAGCGATAATTCAAACTTTTTAATGCATCACGAAGCTAAGGATGTACACAAAGCTTGGTCAACATTAAAACTGATTCAATCAGGACAGCAACTTTTGCTAGATCCAAATATACTTGACAATCCAATTAATAAAATTGGAGAGCCAAGTACAGTCCTTATTAGAAAAGATGTATTTGAAAAAGTAGGATTATTTAATTCTGAATTTTGTCAACTTGTAGATTTGGAGATGTGGCTCAGAATTATGAGTCAATACAAAGTTGGTTTTGTTAATAAAGTTCTATCTCACTTTAGGATACATTCACAACAACAAACTCGTCGAAATGTTGCTTTAAAAAATGCGATATTATTAGATTATCAGAAACTTTTTCAGACAATTTACAATGATACACGGTATCCTCAAGCAACGAGGCAACAAGCTCTTTATAGATACGCAGCTTTGAGTGAACAGAGTACTGAATTGTGTCAGTTGCGAAAACAAATAGCAGAAGAATGGCTAAATATTTCTGATGAACAAATAAAAGATAGGTACGTGAGTCTGCTAGGTAAAACACATCAGATGTTACTGAATAGTAGCATCAAATATGAAAGCCTAACTGATGAAGAAGAAATTTTTGCTAATCATATAGTTAAAAATATATCTCAAGGTTTTGAGCAGCCAAAAGCAATTCAGTATTTACTAGCAGCTATGCTGTATCGGCGTGCTGACCAGTTACCATTACAGCATGACCTCTCTGGCATACCTCGTTGGTTACTTAAAGACTATTTGCAATTCCTATTTTCATCCCCAGTCAACTTTCAAGAACCAGGTGACGCAGATAATCACTATTACTATATCCAGGGATGGATTAATTACTTACACACATCAATCCTAAAAAATACTGATTCTCCTTTGTGGGATGAAATAATTAATAATTTTGCTCCCATTGCTAATTTTATTCCTCTATATTTTAATGAGCATAATCTTAAAGATATCTATACTAAACGGGGAGAGATTATAGAGTTTTTACTGAAGCTTAAGGGTTATGAGGTAGATTACGAGTTTACTGATAGACCTACAAGCAGAAAAAAAATACGGTTGGGTGTCCTGGCTGCATATTTTTCACCTGGTTCTGAAACATTTGCTTACCTTCCTATTTATGAGTATATCAGTAGAGATTTTGAAGTAATTTTGTACTGTCTTAATCAAACTGGTCATCAACTAGAGCAATATTGCCAAAGCTGTGCAAACTCCTTTAAGCTACTACCACAAAATTTAGCAGAACAGGTAAATATTATTCGGGCTGATGATCTCGATATATTATTCATCGCTACTAATGTGACGGCGGTGATGAATCAAATTTGCCTATTGTCAATGCATCGGTTGGCTAGAATACAAGTCACAAGTGGCGGATCGGTTGTTACTACCGGAATGCGGCATATTGATTATTACATCTCTGGTACACTAACCGATCCATCACCAATAGCACAAGAGCAATATCAAGAAAAATTGGTAAAACTTGAAGGAACTGCTCATTGCTTTAGTTATGGCAATGAACAAGAAAAGATAAAAGTAAAAGTTGATCGGGAAAGTTTGGGTATATCTGAAGAAACAGTTATTTTTATCTCTGGTGCTAACTACTTCAAAAGTATCCCAGAACTTATTGATACATGGGCAAAAATAATTTTTGCAGTTCCCAAATCTGTTTTAGTACTTTTGCCATTTGGCCCAAATTGGTCAAATGCTTATCCTAAAAAAGCTTTTGTAAATCACTTGAATAAAGTATTTTCTAAGCATGGAATACCAGCAGACCAATTGATAGTCTTAGATCCTCAGCCAGTACCAAATCGACAAGAGGTTAAAGCATATTTCAGTATTGCCGATGTGTATTTAGATTCTTATCCATTTGCGGGAACAACTTCTCTAGTAGAACCATTACAGGTTAATCTGCCAGTTATTGCTAGACGGGGAAATAGCTTTCGATCTGCAATGGGAGCCGCAATGATTCAAGCATTGGATGTCCCTGACTTAGTGGCCGATAGTGAAGAGTCTTATATACAGTTAGCAGTTACACTCGGAACTGATCCTGAATTACGCCAACAAAAGAGCGCCCAAATCAAAGAAAAAATGCAAGGTAATCCTAGTTTTTTAGATAGCCGCTCTTATTCAGCTAAAATAGGCGGACTTTTCCAAGAACTATTTAGTAAATATCTTGCAGATACTCTGAGTCAAAATTTCCGCTTAGGAGATATTAACCTAATTATTTTCCCAGACTGGTTACAGCCAGAAGAGCTACTCTATCAAGATTTAGCAAGTGTGATTTGTACTCTCACTACTCACCCAGATAAAAATAACATAACTCTTCTGATAGATACTCAAAATATTTCTGAGGAAGAAGCCGATATGCTTTTATCGTCTTTGACCATGAATTTGCTCATGGAAGAAGATGTAGATATAACTGAGGGGCCAGAAATTTCTCTGCTAGGTAAGATAAGTGATGCAAAATGGAAAACTCTTTTACCTAGAATTAATACTCGAATTGCTTTAGCAACAGATAATCAATCTGCGATCGCACAGGCGAAAGCAGAACCTCTTCCATCCTGCGATGTGGATAGCTTAAGTTTGTAGTAAGCACTTTAGCGCTTAAATATTCTAATTTACCCAATCTTGCCCCTCCCAACTTACCTCGGAAGTGGCGTGAGGGACATTTCATGCTATTGTCTGACTTGTTTTATAGTAAATTTCATATAAAATGGATGATGACGAGGATATTATAGAAATTCCTTTAAGACCTCTGGTTTGGATGGGAGACTCTCTCAAAAATATCCGTTCATTTCCTGAAGAAGTGCGTGCATCAGTAGGCTATGCGCTGCAATTGGTGCAAGCAGGAGAAACACCAATGGATGCCAAGCCTTTTAAAGGGGTTGGAGGTGGCGTATATGAAATTCTCAAACGCTACGATACTGATACTTACAGGGCAGTCTATGCAGTAAAGATTGGAGAGAAAATCTATGTCCTGCACGCTTTTCAGAAGAAATCAAAGCAGGGAATTAAAACCCCACAGGCTGATGTTGACCTAATTAAACAACGCTATAAGGACGCAGTGGCAACGGAAAAACAACAATGATACAGGAACCAGTTTTTGAAGAAAGCAGTGGCAACGTATTCGCTGATCTAGGTTTGTCGAATGCTTCAGAACTTTTTACGCGAGGCAAGATAGGGATTGAGGTACTCCGCCTCCTCTCTCAACGCAACTTGAAACAGCGCGAAATTAGCGAACTTCTTGGCATTCCTCAACCAGAAGTATCTCTTTTGATGAAAGGAGAGTTTCAACGGTTCAGCGAAGGCAAACTCCTCATTTTCCTAAAGCGACTCGATACGGAAATCACCTTGCATCTTCGCTCTCGTCATGCGCCCGGACAATCTGCTGAAACTGTGATCTCGCTATAGGGCAAAATTCGCCTACGCGGGTTAAAAACCTTGCTTTTTCGTTAGTCCACGGAGGTGGACTTTGCTTGTGTAGTGGTAAATTACATATTGCTTCTCATTTGGATGCAATACGCTCTAACCTCTCTCCAAACCTCTATTTTAAAAGGAAAGAGGCTTTGAATCTTACTCCCCTCCCCTAGAAGGCTACGGTGTACACACAAGTACTATCTGCAAGGGTTTCAAGCTTTTTAGACCCAATAAAATTGTCATTACGAGTGCAGCGATAGCGGAACGAAGTAATCGCATAATCTCGTAGTTTATGCGATTGCTTGTCTGCGACACGCACTTGCGTTCGTCATTNCCTCCTCTCTACGAGACGCTGTTCGCGAACGCAATGACAAGCTCAGGTGAGCGATCGCACAATCCTATTGGTAGATGACGAAACCAAGCGTTAGGTTGAATTTTAAGACTTGTGTGTACACCGTAGCCTTATTAAGGAGAGGGATTAAAGATAGGACAGGGTGAGGTTTTTCTTTTGTTTTGGGTAATTCGATGACTTGTGTGTACACTGTAGCCCCTAGAAGGGAAGGGGCTGGGGGTTAGGTCTGTATTCCATATAATTGAGAACCGCTATAGTTCTGCCACATCTGCTCGTAAGCCTTCTCCATCTCACGGGTAAACTGCTTACCATTCCACAACGGGGCTGTTTGCCGCGATGCTTTTAGCTTCAAAACCACCTGCTGGCGTAAAGTCTCGTCTTTCCCCAAGCGGATACCCCACTCTATATACTCTTCATCAGTCCAGGCGATGCCTTCTGTAATTCCTGCATTCATCATCATAGTGTAGCTGTTACGCGCTGCAAACTGTTCGCCGACTCGCGTCACCAAGGGGATACCCATCCACAATGTTTCTAAGGTTGTTGTTGCTCCGTTGTAGGGAAATGTATCTAATACAATATCAGCAATGCCTAAATTAGCACGATGAACTGACTCTGAATGAACTTGTGGTAAAAATCGTAACCGAGAACAATCTACACCTTCTTCTTCGGCAATTTGGTAAAAGAAGCGTTTTATTGTTTCCTCTTCAGCAAGTCCCTTAATCAAAAAGTAACTGTTAGGTACTTGTTTGATAATTTGCATTTGCCACCTTGTCGTTTCTGGATGGCGTTTATATCCTCTTTGGGCGCTGAGATATACAACGGCATCCATAGGGATATCCAAGTCATCACGGCGGAGTGTTGGTACACCAATTTCAAAACCATCTACTGCTATGTAAGTTTGGGGTAATCGCCAGATTTTTTCTGTATAGTAATTTTGGGCATCATCTGGCAGTACATAAGGATCTGCGATAAAGTAATCAATTGCAGGTATGCCTGATGCATCCCACCCCAGCCAAGTAACTTGAATTGGGGCTGGCTTGAGTGCCATCACTTCACTTGTAATATCTAGAGTGATGCTATCAAGGTCAATTAAAATATCAATTTCATCTTGATATATCTGGTCAGCAATTTCTAGACCATTTATCCCTAATTGACGAGCTTTTCCTGCCTGAGTTAAATACCATTCTTGAAGATAGTCATTTACTAATGTGTAGTTAACAAAATAAGTATGAATATCAAATTTGTCTCGATCGTGATGCTGAAATAACCAGCGAGCTAGCCAACCAACAGAATGATTTCTTAGAGCGTAAGATATATAACCAATTTTTAATTTTTTAGGATGGTGGGTTAAAGATTGATTATTAATAATTTTACGAACATAGTTTTTCCCTTGTGATTGGGAAAAAGGTTGAATATAATTCTGAAAAATCTCAGCTACTTTATTATGAATAGCTCTAAAATCAGCAGGGGCATCTTTAATATGAGGTATTGCAAAAGATGGTGTCAGCAACCGTAATATTCTTCCTTCTTCTAAAGGAATTCGTTGAGCTTTAATAAACTGTTTATATACAGTTTCTAATTCTTCGCAAGTTGTACATATCTCTTGCCAATATCCCCCTGCTGACATTAGACCTCTTAACATCAGATGGAGCGCAAAAATTTTATCAGCTAAACTTTCTGATAAGGAATAACATAACCTAGCTGTCTCTATGCCTTGAGAATAATTACGAGCATCTTGATAAAAAGTCGCTAGATGCCGCAAATTTTCTACATTATCTGGCTCCAATTGTAAATACAATTCTAGCAGAGATGCTGCTAGTAAAGGCTGCCGCAAAGTATGACCAATTTGCATAGCAGCAGGAAGCAGTATACAGAAGCATTGATGAGGATCAGAGAAATAAGGAAGACTAGCTTCTATTAAATTTAGGTTAATTGGATGTAAATGAGCAATATTTAAAAACTCTTTTAAAACCTCCATTAACAATTCGGTATTAATTTCTATCTTTTCTTTTGTATTTAAGAGTTCAATTAGTCCCCACTCTTTAAAATCATTAATTTGTTCAAATTTTTGCAACCTAATAGAAAGTAGAAAGATTTGAAGTAAATTATTAATATGAGTAGGATTAATTTCTCGTATATGCTGGCGAATTAACCAAACTAGAGAATATTCTGCCAGAGCTTCACGTCTTTGGGCTTCTATTTGTAAAACTTTAAATAATTCATTTGTCCACATTTCTAACTGTTCTTCATCTGCCTCTGTCATTGGCAGCATCCAAGTCATTTGAGCTTCTGCTTCTTGCCCTTGCAATAGTAATAGCAATCCTAAATCCCAATAATAGGAGATAGTATTTGGTTCTATCGTTATTGCTTGCTCGTATAAGTTTGCGGCTTGTACATAGTTTTCTTTAATGAAGTATTCTTTAGCCTGGTCTTGCCAATTATATATATCGGTAATCATTGTGCTTATCACAGAAAAAGGTATGATCAATCTAATTGCGAATAAATCACAAAACTGAAATAAAGTGGATAGAAGAATCTACCCACTTGGGAAAGTACGTAATTTAGCTTAATAAAAGCCGCTGTGACAAATTACTTTTTATCTTAGTGGTGTAGATGAGTAATATTTCGCCTATTAACTCACATATCTACTTAGATAAGCTGGTAAAGCCGGTGGCGCAAGTCGGTGAATTAGTAGCGGTGACGAAACTATTGCCGATGGTGGCATCTGGAACTACACCACCGTTAACTCTAGCTTGTGTAGCTTCACATAAAAGAGCTATGGTGGTAGCTTCACTGGTAGCAGCTTGCGTTGTTACACCCACGTTACCCATGTAAGTTTTGAGAGGTGCAGCCGCAATTACTGTTCCCGCTTGGTTACTGACTTGACTAGAGTTAGTCGTACCACCACCCAGAATTGTGTAGATGTAGTTTGAGGTTTGTGTTGCAATACCAAGACCTAATGTACCAAAGTCAGCTTGAGCCGCAAATTTATTTTGTTCCAAGTAAAAAGCTTGTTGAGCGCGGTTCATGGAACCTGTATAAGTTTTAGCTTCTGACTGCTTGGCTTTGTTTGCTTGGTTCAAGAAAGAAGGTAGAGCGATCGCAGACAAAATACCGATGATAATAATAACAACCAACAATTCGATTAATGTGAAACCTTCTTCGTTTTTCTTTTTGTTGAGAATGTGTTGGAGAAATTTTGCTTTTAGTTCGGTTTTCATAAGTGTTTTCCCTGGGGTAGGAAGTGCTTGGGTGTTCTAGATATAACTTACCCAACTGCGATCGCTTTCCTATCACCTTGAGAAAAAAAGTTTGGCAATATCTGGTTACACAATCCAGAATCCTTGTATCCCAATTGACACAGATATAACTAAGCCCCTGGTGTTTACCAAGGGCTAGATTCTTCATTTCATTTGTGAGAGTACTTTATTCAAACTCAGGTGGCCACAGTTCTGATACCGCCAGTTCCCAACCAGGTAGCAAGTCAGGTAATATAAGTGTGTCTCCATTCTGCAATACCATTGGAGCTTGGTTTAATCGGTAAACCGTTACTGTCAATTTGTCAGGGTCAATCAGTATGCCGACTACAGATCCAAGTTGCAAAAATAGCAGAATTGCTAGAAATAGATGTTGAAGTTATCAGGAAATATCTGCGAGAAAATTTTTAGCGGTTAAGAGCATCTTTGGCAAGTATTGAGCGCATAGTACTGTAGGCGTTTTGCGATCGCTTCCCATCTTCCCTAGCCAATCATTATTTATTATGCTATATTAAGCGTAGTCGTTATGAGTTCATATATTTTCATGACTAACCCAACAGTAGAAAACTTAGTAATTATCGGTTCTGGCCCAGCAGGGTACACAGCCGCCATCTATGCCGGACGCGCTAACCTGAAACCCGTTGTATTTGAAGGTTTCCAAGCCGGGGGTTTACCTGGTGGGCAGTTAATGACAACGACGGAAGTCGAGAACTTTCCAGGGTTTCCCCAAGGGATTACCGGGCCGGAACTGATGGATCGGATGAAGGCACAGGCGGAGCGTTGGGGGGCTGAACTATATACTGAAGATGTTATATCAGTTGACTTGAGTCAGCGTCCATTTACAGTGCGATCGCAAGATAGGGAAATTAAAACCAACAGCATCGTCATTGCTACGGGTGCGACAGCAAAGCGTTTGGGTTTACCCAGCGAACATGAATTTTGGAGTCGGGGTATTTCCGC
This sequence comes from Nostoc sp. 'Peltigera membranacea cyanobiont' 232, assembly GCF_002245985.1. NCBI lineage: Bacteria > Bacillati > Cyanobacteriota > Cyanophyceae > Nostocales > Nostocaceae > Nostoc > Nostoc sp. 'Peltigera membranacea cyanobiont' 232. Next base: position 23,959 of record NZ_NOLK01000031.1, on the reverse strand, counting down.
TTGTGCAATTTGCGATGGTGCAACACCAATTTTTCACGGTGCAGAATTGGCTGTAATTGGTGCTGGTGACTCGGCGGCGGAAGAGTCAATTTACCTCACCAAATACGGTTCTAAGGTAAATATGTTGGTACGCACTGATAAAATGCGGGCTTCTAAAGCCATGCAAGACAGGGTTTTGAGCAACCCAAAAATCCAGGTGCATTGGAACACCGAAGCGGTGGATATCTTTGGTAATGGTCACATGGAAGGGGTGAAAGTCCGCAATACTAAAACTGGTGAAGAAAGCAAACTGCACGCTAAGGGTTTATTCTACGCCGTTGGTCACAGTCCCAATACCTCTTTATTTAAGGGGCAATTAGAACTGGATGAGGTGGGTTACGTTGTTACCAAACACGGTACTGTAGAAACCAGTGTAGAAGGCGTTTTTGCAGCTGGCGACGTGCAAGATCATGAGTTTCGCCAAGCAATTACGGCTGCGGGTACTGGCTGTATGGCGGTAATGTTGGCAGAACGTTGGTTGTCATCCAGTGGGTTAATTCAAGAATTCCATCAACAACCAGAAGCAGCAGATAATGAATTAGAACATCAGCCAGCCAAAAAGACTGAAGCTGAGGAAGAAGCTGGGTTTAACTTGGATGGAACGCGCCATGCGGGAGGTTATGCCTTACGGAAATTGTTCCATGAAAGCGATCGCTTACTCCTGGTTAAATATGTCTCTCCTGGTTGTGGCCCTTGTCATACCCTGAAGCCAATTTTAAATAAAGTGGTGGATGAATTTGAAAGCATTATTCACTTTATAGAAATTGACATCGACAAAGACCGAGATATTGCTGAAAATGCTGGTGTGACAGGAACGCCAACAGTTCAATTGTTCAAAAATAAGGAACTGGTGAAGGAAGTCAAAGGCGTGAAACAAAAGAGCGAATACCGCCAGTTAATTGAAAGTAATCTTTAGGGACTGGGGACTGGGGACTGGGGACTAGGAAATAATTCTTTTAACTGCTAATACCCAATCACCAATCACCAATCACCAATCACCCAGTACCCAATCACTAATCACCCAGTCGAGTACCGTACTCTTCTTTACCCTGCTGTTGGGAACGAATAAAACGACAGTAACCGTTAAGACCTTTTTCAATCCGGTCTTTAAGCTGACTGACCCAGTTTAATTGTTCTGTATTGCAGTAGCCCAAGCTCTCGGCAATAATGAAAGCGCTTTTGGTTTCAGTCAATGAACCGCGAGCAATGTACATAAAACGCAATCTATCTAAATAGTGATAGCGTCCATAGCCCTCAGCTATGTTCAGTAAAACGCTGCAAGCTGCTCTTCGTAATTGATCGCTCAAATTGTAACGCTCACAACCCGGCAAACTATTTGCTAATCGATAAGCCGCTTTTAGCAGCTTGAGGCTATCTTGGTAGAAGTCTAAAGACTCAAAGCCTCTATCTTGCATATCATCCCAATCTAAAGTCCCTCAATTTTATGAGACATTTTTACCAAATACCCAGTCCCCAGTTCCCAATCCCCAGTCCCTAATATGTAAAATGGTCAGCGTATCAAGCTTTGCTCCAGGCGATCGCTTTATGGCCATTACAAAACGGCGACTACCGACATTTTTACAGTTTGGCAAAAGTTCCAATCTTTCCCAAAGACTCATGCTCATTGGGTTAGTCATTACCCTATTTTTCATCTTCCTGGCATTTTTCGCTCCCCTATTTCAGGCTTGGGGATGGCTGCTAAACCCGAAAGATTTTCTCTCTAATCCAATTCACGAGCCACCCTCGGCTAAACATTGGTTTGGCACTAGTCGCTTGGGTTATGATGTCTTTTCCCGGACATTGTTCGGCGCTCAAGCTGCCTTGCAGGTGGTGATTTTGGCAACGGCGCTGAGTATGATTATCGGTGTGCCTCTGGGGATGCTGAGTGGTTATCTCGGCGGTAAATTGGATAAAGTGTTGCTGTTTATGATGGATAGCATCTACACTCTTCCGGGGCTACTGCTGTCTGTAACACTAGCTTTTGTAGTGGGGCGGGGGATATTAAATGCAGCGATCGCTATTAGCATTGCCTACATTCCCCAATATTACCGCGTTGTTCGCAACCACACCGTTAGCGTCAAAACTGAAGTCTTCATCGAAGCTGCTCAAGCAATGGGCGCTTCCACTTGGGTTGTGCTTTCTCGTTATCTATTTTTCAACGTCATTCAAAGCGTACCCGTCTTATTCACACTCAACGCTGCTGATGCAATTTTGGTGTTGGGCGGTTTGGGCTTTTTGGGGCTAGGACTTCCCGAAGAAGTGCCAGAATGGGGACATGATTTAAAACAAGCCTTAGAAGCTCTACCTACTGGCATTTGGTGGACTACGCTTTTCCCTGGTTTAACCATGACATTCATGGTGGTAGGGTTATCACTACTTGGTGAAGGGTTAAACGAATTTGTCAATCCCCGATTACGAAGAGAAAATAGAATCCGAAAATAATTAGTAAATAGTGGACACTTATCTGTCAACAGACTAATCATTGATAACTAGTAATTGATAACTGGAGAGATTTGTGTGAAAGATAACCTGACATTAATTGCCGCCGCTACTGGCGGATTTATCCTTTCTGTTGCTCTTGCCGGCATCTTAAGAGGTGCGCCAGTTACGGCTTGGCATGAGCAATCGAGTTTCCGCACCACGAACTTTGCTAATTTACAAAAATCAGAATTGAAAGCTTCGCGTCTTCTTCCAGGGGGCGATGCTACGCGAAAAGATCGGGGATGAAAAAAATGAACTGGAGAATAGGGAATAGGGAATAGGGAATAGCTGTTCACCAATGCCCCATGCCCAATGACAAATGACAAATGACAAATGACAAATGACAAATGACAAAATTCAAGTAATTGGCATTGATGTAGGGGGAACAGCAATTAAGCTGGGGCGGTTTACAGCTGATGGTACTTGTCTGCAATCTTTGACTGTGGCGGCTCCCCAACCGACAACGCCGGAGGCTGTGCTGGCGGTGCTGGTGGATGCGATCGCGCAAATCGATCCAGATAATCAAGCTGTTGCTATTGGCGTTGGGACTCCTGGCCCCTCCGATGCAGCAGGACGCATTGCCAAAATCGCCATTAACTTACCTGGATGGCTCGATGTGCCTTTAGCAGACTGGTTAGAAGCTAAAACTGGCAAACCGACTGCGATCGCTAACGATGCCAATTGCGCTCTTTTGGGAGAAGCTTGGCTAGGAGCCGGTCGCCACTTTCAAAATCTGATTCTGCTAACTTTAGGAACTGGGGTTGGTGGCGCAATCATCCTCAATGGCAAACTATTTGTTGGACATCAAGGAGCTGCTGGGGAATTAGGTTTAATTTCATTAAACCCAGATGGGCCAATTTGTAATAGTGGCAATCAAGGCTCTTTAGAACAACATGCCTGTGTTACTGCCATCCGCCGCCGCACTCTCAAGGAACCCATCGAATTGGGTGTTCTCGCCCAACAAGGAGATGCCGCAGCATTGACTTTTTGGCAAGAGTATGGTAAAGATTTGGGAATTGGTTTGACGAGTTTGATTTATGTACTCACACCGCAAGCGATCGTGATTGGTGGCGGGATAAGTGGCAGTTTTGAGTTTTTCTTACCCGCAGTCAAGGCAGAAATTGAGAAGCGGGTACAGCCCTTATCACGAGCGGGTTTACAAATTTTACCAGCCGAATTAGGCAATTTTGCTGGCATAGTAGGTGCAGCAAAGTTGGCATGGCAATGCTATTCAGGGTTTTAGATTATGGTTCAAAATTTTGTAAGTAGTCGGCGCAATTAAAGCTAACTGGCTAAAGGCTGTCATTTGTCCTTTGTCATTGGTCATTAGTAAGGGCTTTGAGCCTGTTTATGTTTTGTAACATACTTTGGTTTTTTCGCGCCAACTTACTTACCCTGAATTAATTATTGATTAATGCCTAATTTTTCTAATGAATTACGAATTACGAATTACGAATTACGAATTACGAATTACGAATTACGTTAGCGTAGCGGTAGCGAGTCCGCGCAGCGTCTCGTAGAGAGCGTCATTACGAATTATGAATTAGCTAATCCTAAGACAAAAAATATCCTGTTGCTTTGTGAACATATTTCACGACTTTTTCATAAGATTCAGGATTACTCACAGGGTTGATGATGATGGGGATAGTTCCATCTGGCAACCAAAAAGTTATCCTGCCGTTCGGTTCATGACAAAAAGAACTGATACAGTTGAGATTAATTACATATTCATTTTTTTCGTAAAGTATTTTCACCCAGTGGGCATGATCTAATTCCAACCTCGTCACGCATTCTAAATAATCGAGAATCTTTTGATAATCTTCCAGGTTAGTTTGGGGATTAATTACTATTGGAATGGCACTATCGGGTAGCCAAAAAGTAACTCTGCCATTCACTTCATAACAAAAAGCATGGACACGTTCAAAATTCACTACATATTCTCTCCTCTCGTAAAGGATTTTCACCCAGTACGCCACAACATCTCCTCAAGTCAAAAATTTACGAATGATGCACCCTGTATGTCCAAATCTACCGAAGTTTTAAGTTAATGTTGCCGTGTACCAATTCAAAATCAAAGTAATTTTTTTGAATTAGGAATTGTTATGACACCTCCAATGGTATTGGTGTACCAGATGTTGACAAAGAAAGAGCGATCGCTACTTGAATAAACCCTTTAAATAAGGGATGGGGGGTACTAGGGCGCGATTGAAATTCTGGATGAAATTGGCAAGCAAGAAAGAATGGGTGCTTGGGTAATTCCACAATTTCAACTAACTGTCCATCGGGAGAAGTACCACTTATTACATAGCCAGACTTTAATAACAGATCGCGGTAAGCATTGTTAAACTCATAGCGATGTCGATGTCGTTCATAAATTACATCTTCTTGATAAAGCTTGAAAGCTAAAGTATCAGGGAGAACACGACAAGGATATAGCCCCAAGCGCATTGTACCCCCTAAATCGACAACTTCCTGCTGTCCTGGCAATAAATTAATTACTGGATCGGTTGTATGGGGGTCAAATTCAGCACTGTTAGCACCTGTTAATCCCCCTACGTGCCTTGCCCATTCAATTACAGAACATTGCATACCCAGGCATAAACCCAAAAAGGGAATTTGGCGATCGCGTGCGTATTTAATAGCGGCAATTTTGCCATCCACCCCCCGAACACCGAAACCTCCTGGCACAACTATGCCATCGACACCCCCAAGATGAGTTTCGGCTGATTCATTTTCCAAATCTTCTGAGTTCACCCAACGCAGGCGCAGTTTGCCATAAGTGGAGATTGCAGCATGGTTTAGTGCTTCTACTACAGATAGGTAGGCATCACTTAACTGCACATATTTCCCAACGATGGCAATTTCTAGATCGTGCTTGGGAGTATGTAACCGTTGTACCAAGGTTTGCCACTGCGTCAAATTTGGCTTGCGCTGTTCCATTTGCAGCAACTTCAAGACTTGTTCTGCCATTCCTTCCCGTTCTAAATTCAGGGGTACTTCATAGATACTTTTGGCATCTTGGGAAGTAATGACGCATTCTTCGGGGACATCGCAAAATCCCGATAATTTCTGCTTTAATCCCTTGGGTAAGGGGCGATCGCTCCGACAAACTAAAATATCTGGTTGAATACCAATGGATCTCAGTTCCTTAACTGAATGCTGTGTTGGCTTAGTTTTCATTTCACCCGCAGAAGCAATCCACGGTACCAACGTTACATGCATATACAGCACATTCTGCCGTCCCACCTCTTTGCGAAACTGGCGAATTGCTTCCAAAAACGGCAGTGATTCAATATCTCCCACCGTCCCGCCAATTTCTGTAATTACTACAGATGGGTTTGTACTTTTAGCAACTCGCAGAATCCGCTCTTTTATTTCATTGGTAATATGAGGAATAACCTGTACAGTGCCGCCATTGTAGTCTCCACGCCGCTCTCTATTAATGACTGCTTGGTAAATCGAGCCAGTAGTCACACAATTCAAGCGCGACATTGAGGTATCAGTAAAGCGTTCGTAATGCCCCAAGTCCAAATCTGTCTCTGCACCATCCTGGGTAACGAATACTTCCCCATGCTGAAAGGGACTCATCGTGCCAGGATCGATATTGATATAAGGGTCAAGTTTGAGAATCGACACCGAATATTCGCGGGACTTGAGCAAACGCCCTAGACTTGCTGCTACAATGCCCTTACCAATACTGGAAACAACGCCTCCAGTTACGAAGATAAACTTAGTCATAGTAGTTTAAATTTCTCACAACTTCTAAAAATACATCCCGTCATTGTGCCACAGTTGTTGTGGTGTAATCTTCTGTGATTTTGTCGTGAAAAAACTTTTAGGATTAGTAATATTAGGCTGCATTTTCGCATCCTCCATAGCATTGGCAGAGCCATCTCTTATAGTCATTTTTCCCGAAACAAACTACCAGACTAGTTCCGAAAAAATCTTTTTTTTGGGAACTGCACCACCAGATGGTCAGGTTTTGATCAATAGTAAGCCAATTACTCGCAGCAAAGCCGGTCATTTTTCCCCTAGTTTCCCCTTGCAGTTGGGGGAGAATCTTTTTACTGTGCGTCGCCAAAATCAAGAACTTAAGATTAAGGTGATTCGGCTGAACACTAGCCGGGAACTACCACAGGGGGTAGCCTTTGCGAAAGATTCTTTGACTCCCGCAGTTGAAATTGCCAGATTACCGGGAGAACTAATTTGTTTTAGCGCGATCGCACCCCCTAACGCCAATGTATCTGTAACCCTGGCGAATCAAACCATTGCCCTTTCACCTCAACCCCAACAGGCACAACTACCAAATAATTTGGCAGCTTTGACAGGGCAAAATCAGCCTCATGCCCAGTCTAGCGTAGGCGATTACAAAGGTTGCACTACAGTGGCAACAGCTGCCGATCTGGGAAAACCTCAATTTCAACTAACGCTGAATGGCAAGACGATAACTCAACCAGGGACTGGTAAAATTCAAATCCTCTCCAGAGCAGAGTTGCCAGTTTCTGAGGTTACAGTAGAATCAGGTGTTGCTCGTACCGGCCCAAGCACCGATTATTCCCGACTCACACCACTGCCTAAAGGCACACGCGCTACAGTAACAGGTAGAGAAGGTGAATGGTTACGCCTAGACTATGGTGCTTGGATTAATAGTCAAGAAACCCGCATTCTACCTGGTGCAATTCCGCCACAGACAATAATTCGCAGTGTCGGATACCGTCAACTCCCTGGTGCGACAGAGATAGTTTTCCCCTTACAAGTTCCCGTACCTGTGAGCGTGCAACAAAGTGAGCAAGCGATCGCTCTTACTCTCTACAATACTACTGCCCAAACGGACATCATTCGCCTGGATGCTGACCCCCTAATTTCTCGCCTAGATTGGCAACAGGAGGCTCCAGAACAAGTAAAATACACCTTTAACCTCAAAAAAGCTCAACAGTGGGGATATAAGCTGAGATATGACGGTACAACCCTGGTTTTGGCTTTGCGTCATCCACCTAAAATCGGGAACACAAGACGCAGGCCTTTAGCTAATCTCAAGATTGTACTCGATCCAGGGCATGGCGGTAAAGAATCTGGTGCCAGTGGCCCAACTGGATATTTAGAAAAAGATGTGAATTTAGTGGTATCTAAGTTGCTGCGGGACGATTTGGTGAAGCGAGGAGCAACGGTAGTGATGACACGGGAGGACGATCGCGAACTTTCTTTAGCAGAACGTCAGGCAATTATTAGTAAAGAAGAACCTGCGATCGCTATTTCCATCCATCACAATTCCCTACCCGATGATGGCGATGCCGAAAAAATCAAGGGATTCGCCGCTTTTTGGTATCAACCCCAAGCCCACAACCTGGCAATGTTTTTACAAAACTATGTAGTCAAAAAACTTGGCAAACCTTCTTATGGTGTGTTTTGGGATAACCTGGCACTGACACGCCCAGCAGCGGCGCCATCGGTGTTACTGGAATTGGGTTTTATGAGCAATCCCGATGAATTTGAGCAGATAGTCAACCCAGAAGAACAGAAGAAAATGGCTGATGCGATCGCTCAGGGGATTACTGAATGGTTTAGGAGTGTTAAATAAATTTGCAGGTACAACTCCCTGATTGTATTTGGTGGAGTGCGATGTCTGACGACAAGGCTAGCGCCAACGCTATTTTTTAGCTAGTTCCTACTCAATGTTGCGATCGCTCTTTGTTCAGCAACCCATAAGAAACCATTCCTACTGTATCAATCGAGTAAAATGAAAGTTCAGTTGTTCCTGCGAGGTGTCCGATGACTATGCTTGAACGCCGCCGTCAACTTCAAGAACAAATTGCTCAACTTCCAGATGACCAACTGACTCAGGTTGAGCAATATATAGCATTTCTTGGTTTTCAGAAAACAGTTCCATCTCAATCAGAAGCGACCAAATCACCTTCCACTGGAGCTTCGATTCGGGCATCTTTAGAGCAAGCACACACTCCTCCCGATTCTCCTCTGGAGGATGAGACGCTAGCAGAAGTACCTGAAGATTTTGCTGCTAAGATCGCTGAAATAAAACAACGTGGCGATCGCTCTCAATCTGTGATCCGACGAGGTTCTACAGGTGAAGATTTGCTCAAATTTGCTGGTACTTGGCATGGAGACGACCTAGAGGAGTGCCTAGCATTTCTTGATGCAACCCGCTCAAAAGCGAAGTTTTAAGCTAATAATTTATGTACTTGCTGGATACCAATCACTGTGGTTTAGTTTTCATTTGTTTACTGGTATGTTAGATGAACCTTTACATCTACAAAAAATTATCTTTGCTTTGGGATAAATTCAAAGTAACATTAGTTTTATGACCTAGTAGCGTGAACGCTAGACAATTGCGCTTCTGCATAAATATACTGTCCCAAGGCGTTAGCTTGCCTAGAGGATGCCGCTAAACAGGCATTAATCTTTGCTTCTTTAAGCAGACGTTGAACGTCATCCCAGAAGAATTCACCGCCACCACCAGTAATAATCACATCAGTTACAGGCTCTGGCAACCAAGCGAGGACATGGGAGCAAAGTTCATGGGAGAAAATTTCTGTGAGGTTAGGAAGGAAATCATCTAAGTTGGTGGGTTTACTAGCACCTTTAGGAAAATAGAAGCGATCACCTCTAGGTTTGTTCGCAACAGCAATGAAGGTTAAACATTGACTATCAGCGCCTTCTATTTCGGCAGCTAGCAGTTCATAAAAAAAGTTCATACCAAAGTCTTCACTCTTAGAAGCATCTCTAACAAACCGGAAGTTATCTATCATAATCATATTAATGTTTTGATAACCAATATCAACAATAGCCACGGGGATTTTTGTCAAATCAGGAACATTTAGACGGTTTCTAGGTTGAGATTCAGACCAGAGCCAACTACCATAACCTTCCGCCATTACCCATACCTTAGAAATATTCAAACATACGGATTCACCACGGAAGTTTATTTTATGTGGGCCAGCAATCATACTAATTAACTGTGCTTTCTCCATCTCAAATTGTTTTAAGGAAAAGAAAGGTAAACCTATCGCTACAGATATTTCATCTTGAAGTTTAAAATAGGCAGCACTTGCCAAAACTTTGATCAATGCAGATTCAAGCTTAGATTTTCCAACACCGAGATTTGCACCAAACTCAGCTGCTAATTGACCAACAACATAACCACTACCTTGATGTTCCATCCACAAATCCATTAATGGGTCAGTAGCTCTAGGTTCAAAAAGACCCCCACGAATTTGTTGAAATGAGATTTGCTTCACGTTGGCAGGAATAAACACCACATTATTAGGTTCACAGATCACACAAGTCTTTGTGCTGCTTCTGCCTAAATCAACACTGAGGACAGGGTTGATTTTTTTAGTTGCTGCTATTGCCGTTAAACGACTTGCATAGTAGTCATTAGGAACAATAATTAACTCCTCTTTTAAGAGGTAGAGAACTTTGTTAGTTTGTTCCACTGCTGCTTGAAATATGTTTAAAGCATCTGTTCTAGATTCTCTATCAATCTCCGACATTAAGTAAATGAGATTCTGTTGCAATCGCACTGCCAAACGCAAACAATCTTTTTCAACTTCATCTAAAGCGTGCTGTTGAGTTAAACTAAGAATTTGCTCTTTGCTTTCATCAGCTAGTTCATAGTATTTTTGCTTCAAGTTTGTATATTTATCAGCTAGTTCATTTGCAACAGTCCTATGATGTTTAGCAGCTTGTCTATCACTTTCCCCAACAGCATGAGTAGTAAAAGCACCAACAACTGCTCCAACAGCTAATCCCAGAGCGCCGAAAATAAAAGGAAGCATAAAAACTATGTAATCCTCTAAAATTTAATTCCTATTGTTCCGTGAGAATATGAGGCACTTGAGAACCAGCAAGCAATTTACTATCTGCTGATGTTAATCCTAGAGATTTAGCAATAGCTACTGATTCACGTAACCGTTGCATAGCCCCTTCTATTCCCGATGCAATTGGACGATTTGTAATTTCTTGATTAATTGCTTGCGCTTCAACCAAAAACTCTAAATTTTTCTGGTGTTCATAAATCAGTTCATTCTCAATTGCTTGTAATCTTTCTAATTCTTGTTGAGTTAAAGATTCATAATAGATTTTCACCGTTTTTTTATGGTCATCGAGGATTTTGAAAAACTCGTAAACCATACCCGCAGTTCCAATGACAGCTAAGACTGGTGCTGCTGCGGTTAAAGCGATCGCAATTGGTGGACAAGCTGCTGCTACTGTTGTAGTTACAAACGCTGTCACACCCCCAACTGTGCCGCCTTTTACGGTATCTTTCAATGTTTCTATAGCGGCTTCTTGTGCAGAAATTTCACCCCGAACTACCCGCAGCGCGTTGGTTAGTAACGAAAATGGTGCTTGGCAGCCCCCAGAGGCGCGGCTTTACACCTGCTTTAACTGCACCTGTTAGATTATCAAAATGCCATTTAGCATCTAGTCTTATTTGCTCCTGCGAAGTCATGGGTTTATCGCCACGAACTAAATTATCTTTGGCATTTTCCCACTTGATATTTTTGGGATCATTTGAGCCGCCTTTGCTATGCGGTTTAATATGACTAGCGTGTTTATCTGATAGGTATTTTTGGGTATTAATATCAGTAGATTTACCATTAATCCCTGCTCTTTGAGATGGAGGGATTTTATCTAACATTTCTTGGGCTTGCACTCTGGTTCTGATCGGATCGCCAGGTCGAATCCCACCTTTATATAATCTACGGGCTGCACTTAAGGATAAATCCTGTAATTGAGCATGTTGAACGTTAATGTTGGCAGCAGCGTTAAAAGCGGAATTACGCTCTTGTTCGTCAGACATGGGTAAACCAATCTAGTATGATGTATTAGCTTATTTTCTTATGGTTCCCATTTGAACACAGATGCGATCGCACCACTGCCAAACCCAAAAAATGGAGCCATGCAGAAGATAGCAAAAACAGCCTCAAGTTCTTGAAAGGTGCGTTGGCGTAGCCCGTCGTAGACATCACTGATTAACCCACCACTCAAAAGCTAGTTGAAGTCTGTGGTAAGCTTTTGCCCATGATTAAGTAGGTTGGCTCAAATAAACCTAACTATGTAACGAAATATAAAATTGCCTAAACTCTTGCGATTGCTTCACTTCGCTTCGCTCCGTTCGCAATGACATAGTTATAAATTTTCACACCCACTTACTTACTAAGTTTTTCGGCTTGCCATAACCTAATAAATATTACTCTACATCTGGATCGATACCCATTGCTCTGAGCCGTTCTGCTAATTGTGCAGCTTTTTGTTCTGCTTGCTCGGCCCTTTGCCTTTGCAAATCGGCTTCTTCTTTACCAATCAGCAACAGATTTCCCTCTAAATCCCACCAGCGCAACCACAATTGCTCAGGATTATTCAAGTAACTTCCCTGCCATAACCCTAGTTCCACACCTAAAGGAGGAATTGGGTAGTGACCTCGCTCATTAGGCTGCATTTTGTGGTACGAAAAATCTACCAGGTGATAATGATGGTTTGGGGATGCTCTTGAACATTTTTCGCGCCAGTTCGCACAACGGGGGGAACCCCCGCAAGCGACTGGCTTACAAACGTACCATCAGACTCTGGTAGTTGAGTGCGATCGGGAAACTGGGGTGGTATGGCAATATCAGCAAGTGTTTCACTCATACTTTGAACAGTATTGCAGCTATTTATATAGTGCCTTACGCTTCCCATAAGGTATTACGAAGTAGTATAACACCTTGACATATCTTGATTTCAGTGCTTCTACCATGCCAGAACAGCTTTGATTGCGAGTAAAAATATATGAAATCTTATATTTTGAAAGCGTATGTATTTTAAAATCGGCGGGATAGTGGGAGCGATCGCTATTTTATTGAGCAGTGGTAGTGCGATCGCTGCGCCAACACTTTCAGCGATCGCCCAAGATGGACAAAGATATATCACTGTGGGGCATGATAAATTAGGCAACAGCATAGCTCTAGACACAGAAACCATTAAGGGCACGACATACAAGCTTTACGGAATGTACGGAGATGGTATCTTTGAGACTACCTTCGATGCATCATGTACAGAATCGCGGCTTTTTCTGAATCACATTGCGATTTACGGTTCAGAGGGACAGCTACTTCAAGAGGATAAGGAGAAAGGAGAAATACCTTTTGTCGCAAATTCTTCACCAGGTAAAGGAATGAAAATTGTTTGTCAAAAGATTGGGGCCCGTGGTTGGTAGTTGTGAATGGGGAATGGGGAAGAAGCAAGGGAGAGGAGTTTTCCCCTCTGCCTCTTTTTAATGCCCAATTCCTAGTAGAAAATACTAAGGACAAAACAGCGTGTCACGCGTATCTCGTCCTGTGATTGGATTAGTCCCTTTGGCAAGTTTGCACAATTTTTTTTGCTCATCGGGACGCAACAGCGTATCGGTAAAATCTGCCCCATCAATGATTGCACCATCAAATCTGGCGTTAGCGGCAAACGCACCTTCTAAAAGTGCATTTGTTAAATTTGCTCTCACTAAACGAGCCGAGTCTAAAGTCGCATTTCTTAAATCAGAACCCTCCAAATTCGCAGATTCCAAATTTGCTGCAAAAAAACTGACACCGTTCAAATTAGCGTGGCTGAAGTTACTCTGGCGAAGATTAGCTTTGGTAAAGCTGGAATCTGTTAAATCACGTCCTGAGAAATCAGCCTCAACCAAAATTTCCTTATTATATTCGAGTGCCAAAGCTGTTGGAGCAAAACCGAGCGTTGCGGTGATGCCAACTATTCCCCACAGGAATAAGCTGAGTATATTTGCCCAAAAGTGATAGTTTGTTTTACACTTCAACCCGAATTGTCTTCGGGATGAATCGAGTGTAGAACCCTCTGTGCGTAGGCGTAGCCCGCCGCAGGCATCGCTTAACCTAAAATTCATAGAATTCATGATATTTTTAGTCAATGGCTAACCTTCCTCCATCTCATTATCCAGATATTGGTCATTTAGGAGAAGACCTAGCAGCCCAATGGTTGCAATCTACTGGTTGGATAATTCTCCATCGTCGCTTTTCTAGCCGTTGGGGAGAAATCGATATTATTGCCCAATATGATGCAATAATCAGGGAAGCAGAGGAGCGGGGGAAGAATTTATCACGGGCTGAATGCCCAGCTACCGTTAGCAGCACTCAGCACTCATTACTGGCATTTGTTGAAGTCAAAACCCGCAGTTCTGGGAGTTGGGATGCAGGGGGAAGAAGCGCTATCACCCCACAAAAGCAAGTAAAAATCTCGCAGACGGCTGGAATATTCTTAGCCCAGTACCCTGAGAAGGCAGATTATTATTGCCGATTTGATGTTGCTATTGTCTACTGTCAAAGAATATCAAAAAATCTGACTGGAGTTGCTGCAACTCAGGAAGCCCTAGCAACTTCATCAGCTGCCGGATACAAGTTTAAGCTGCAAGAATATATTCCCGCAGCTTTCGACTCTTTGATTGATAATGGTTAATTGGTAATGGATAAAATATCTTGATTACCAATAATTTTTTAGTGGCGTTACAACCAAATGTCATTACGCCAAAGTTTCAGGACAGTAGCCTAAGCCCCGAACAAACTGTTGTCGGAAAGCTTCGATTTCGTCTCTCTCTGGGCTACCATGAGAAACGATCGCTACCTGATAACGACGCATCACATCTACAGGGCACTGTCCCGCTTCCAAACTCCAAAGTGCCATTTGCACCCTCATTGGCGGTTCGTAGCTAATTCCTAATTCATTTAGAAAAGCGCGAAAGTCGCCATCTTCTTGGGGCGAGACTTGACCTTTGAGTTTGATCCTAACCACCCAGCCATCAATTTGATGAATTACGGTGACGAACGAAACTGGTGTCTGGGGTCTAGCGTGGAGGTGTTGAACGACCCTCAGGGTTAGACTGGCATTTGCCAGATAGTACAAGTATTCCATGTTTGTTGGTGCTTGGGATCAAAGCCAATCCTACATATCTATATTCGTCAATCAGTGCCCCTTCCCGGTAGGGTAAAAGCCCCCGTTTTTAGATGGGGAGGTTTACCCAATTTTTATGTTAAGTTTTCCGTGTTACTTAATAGTAACAATCTTATAGCCTTGCGGCAAAACTGAGCCAAGATCCCTTAAAGTTCCTTTAGAAGGGAAAGCTTAAACTAGCTTTTTTAAGAGAGTATAAATACTAAAATAAAGCAAAAACTAGTACAAGGGAATTTGAAAGATACATCTCGTCCACAAGCAAAAGATTTTGCATTAGATTGCTCGGTAGCTGGGTATGACTACGAACTACCTCCAGAACTCATTGCCCAAAATCCAGCAGTTCCTAGAGATAGTTCGCGGTTACTGGTAGTTGATTCTCCGACTACAGGCATCGAAGCAGCATCCCTACACCATATTTTCCATGATTTGCCTGGACTGCTACGCTCTGGTGATTTGTTAGTTATGAACAATACAAGAGTTATTCCAGCGCGACTTTATGGTCATAAATCTACTGGTGCGAAAATCCAGGTATTGCTGTTGGAAGAACGACAGTATAACTGTTGGTTAGCTTTAGTTAAGCCAGGAAAAAGCTTTAAGCAGGGAACGAAGATTGTTTTTGAAGCAAGGCAAGCGGGGACTGGGGATTGGGGATTAGGGATTGGGGACTTGGAAGATTCTTCCCTACTCCCTAGTCCCCAGTCCCCAATCCCCAGTCCCAAACTTACCGCTACGGTTTTAGAAACAGACGCAGCAACTGGCGGACGTTTATTGCAATTTGATGTGCCAGAGGGAAAGCCTTTAATGCAACTGTTAGACGTATTTGGTGAAGTACCGCTACCACCATACATCACTACCTCGTCGGCTGCTGATGAGCAGTATCAGACAGTTTATGCCAAACAGCCAGGAGCGATCGCCGCTCCAACGGCAGGATTACACTTTACCCCAGAATTATTACAAAAGTTGCGCGATCGCAAAATCAATCAAGCTTTTGTAACGCTACACGTTGGTGTCGGCACTTTTCGTCCTGTGGAAGTGGAGGATGTAACTACCCACCTTATGCATGAAGAATGGATTGAAGTCCCTGCAACCACAGTAGAGCAAATCCGAGCGACTAAAGCAGCTGGCGGTCGGATTATTGCTGTGGGAACAACAGCAGTACGAGCTTTGGAAGGGGCGGCTCAATCTGGGAATTTACAACCATTTTGCGGTAAAACAGACTTGTTTATTTATCCAGGCTACCAATGGCGGGTGGTGGATGGTTTAATTACCAATTTTCACCTACCGCGTTCCAGTTTGCTGATGTTGGTAAGTGCGCTAATTGGCAGACAACGGTTATTGAATATATACAACGAAGCGATCGCTTCAGGGTATCGTTTCTATTCCTTTGGTGATGCTATGCTAATTTTGCCGGAAGCCATTACAGTCCTAAGTCAGGCGTGAGGGCAATAAGGTTCGCTGAAGTTTTAATCCATTTAATGCCATAATTTATGCTTTTTCTAAAAATGCTTCTGTGGTTTAAACTGCCATGAAAAGCAATAAACTTTGGTAAAGGAGGAAAATGAAATTACCGAAATCGGTATATTCTATTTCATGTTATTTTAGAGTTGCTGCTGTTTAGCAACTTTTACTTCTTTTAGAGAATTGTAATATTCAAAACGAGTGATTTTATGCGTGATTTCACAATTAAATTTGTTAAAACTCTGAGACAGGTAATCAATGCTCCAATGCTCATATTGTTTATCGTTAGTACAAAGAAAGAAGTGATTCTTGCAGATGTAAGACGATGGGCAAAAAATTTTGGGCTAATTGATAGTCCTGACTGGGTTAACATGCTCTATTTCCTTGATAAATATCCAGAATTTAGAACTCTTTACTATTACAGGATTAAAAAAGGTAACTTTATTGCATTAATACCAATGCATATTATAAAAATTTTTTACAAAGAAAGTCCCAGCCTATTTTTATATTGCGATAATATTGGTTCTGGGCTATTTATTCAACATGGGTTTAGTACTATAGTTTCAGCAGAAAGCATTGGTGAAAATTGCTGGATTAATCAACAGGTTACAATAGGATATAGCAGTAAAATGGAACGTCCTACAATAGGCAACAATGTAACGATAAATGCAGGAGCCAAGGTCATTGGTAAGGTAACTCTCAATGATAACGTCACAGTAGGAGCGAATGCAGTCGTAGTCAAAAGTGTTCCTAATAATTGTGTTGTTGTCGGTATTCCAGCTTATATAATCAGGAAAGATGGCGTGAAAGTAAAAGAGCAGTTGATTTAAACTTGTTTATTAGCAGATTATAAAACTTGTAGAATATTACACTAATTAAAGGTATACAGAGCAACTGAACAAGGACAGGGGCACTTTTACAAAAGTCTGAAGCTCCCGGAATGAGGAATTATTAATTTTTTGATTTGTAATTTTTCATGCTGTGGTGGGTATTCTGACTTATAAAGATATGAGCATAAGTACATCCATGTCACTCCTGTCTAAAGAAAGTCAAACTCATCAATGGTTACACTGGTTATTTCACCAAAACTCTGTTCAGAAAAAGCCCCTGTTTACACTTCTGTTTGCTTTATCTGCGTTTTTGGTTTTAGTTGCACCGACAATTACTAATTTTCCAGGAAGTAAACTGCTAGCAGAAACCGCAATTTCTCAGGATCTTGAAGCAGCTAGCTTTTTCCAGCAGGGAGTCACGCGCTATAACCGCAAAGATTTACAGGGTGCGGAATATGCTTTTCGTCAAGCGTTGCTGCGAGATCCTAGCATTGGGGCAGCGCGGAATTATCTGGGTAATATATTCATGGAGCAAAATCGCCTGGATGTGGCTTTACAAGAATATACAGAGGCGATTAAAGTTAACCCAAATTCGAGCGAAGCTTATTACAACTTAGGGTTAGTGTTGCACCGACAAGGACAAAAAGAAGCAGCGATTACGGCTTATCGGCAGAGTCTTTTGATAGATCCTACAAGAGTAGCAGCGCTGTATAATCTGGGTTTGGTGCTGTATGAACAAGGACAGCTACCGGAAGCGATCGCAGCATACCAGCAAGCAATTAATTTAGATAGCAGCAATGCCAACGCCTATTTTAACTTAGCGATCGCTTTACAACAACAAGGTCAAACAGAGCTTGCGATCGCCACTTATCGCCAAGCCTTGCAGCTAGATCCTCAAAATGCCACAGCCTATAACAATATGGCAAATTTGCTAGCAATTCAAGGTCAAGCTTCTGAGGCTATTTCTGTTTATCGGCAAGCTATTCGCCTAAATCCTAAAAACGCCTCAGCTTACTATAATTTGGGGGTTACTTTATATAATCAAGGTGACATCAAGAAAGCTAATGGAGTATTGAAACGCGCCCATAACGAGTATCGCGAGCAAGGAAACATTGAGCAAGCTGAGAAAATAGAACAACTAATGCAGCAAATTGCTCAGAAAAGTGGGCAACAGCAACCTCAACCCAGTCAAACAGCTACTCCCTCTCAGACTCCAGATCAAACAAGTAATGTAGTACAAACACCTGAGCCACAAACGCCAAATCAACCAGAAACTCCAGCTAACCCTAGCAATGTCCCTGTCTCAGTTGAAGCACAGCCTACTTCAACAAGTCCTGGACAATAAAAAACTCAGAGTTAACACGATGTGCAACTTGATATTCTGACCTTTCTCCAAACCTTTTTACTTGCTGTAGAGAGGCTTTGAATTCTCCCCATTATCTCAAGGGTTAGGGTTAGGTTTGAGTAAAAGTTGCACATGGCATAATTAATAACTCCTAACTCCTAGCTTTTTTAAATCGGCAAACGATTGATATCTTTGGTAGCCTATCTATATGTTTTTTTTCAATTCGGCTTTGTCTTAACACTGCTTTTTTCATGAGTGCAACACTTTACCAGCAAATTCAGCAATTTTACGATGCTTCGTCTAGTCTGTGGGAACAGATATGGGGCGAACACATGCACCACGGCTATTACGGCGCTGATGGTACGCAGAAAAAAGACCGCCGTCAGGCTCAAATTGATTTAATCGAAGAATTGCTCAATTGGGCAGGGGTACAAGCAGCCGAAAATATCCTAGATGTGGGTTGTGGCATTGGCGGCAGTTCTTTATACCTCGCACAAAAGTTTAATGCTAAAGCTACAGGGATTACATTAAGCCCTGTGCAAGCTACAAGAGCTACAGAACGGGCGTTGGAGGCTAATTTAAGTCTGAGAACAGAGTTCCAAGTCGCAAATGCTCAAGCAATGCCCTTTGCTGATGATTCTTTTGACTTAGTTTGGTCGCTGGAAAGTGGCGAACACATGCCAGATAAGAAGAAGTTTCTTCAGGAGTGCTATCGAGTATTGAAGCCTGGTGGCAAGTTAATTATGGTGACTTGGTGTCATCGACCAATTGATCGATCGCCACTAACACAGGATGAAGAAAAAGACTTGCAGGATATTTATCGGGTGTATTGTTTGCCTTATGTGATTTCTTTGCCAGAGTATGAAGCGATCGCACATCAACTACCATTAAATAATATTCGCACTGCTGATTGGTCAACTGCTGTCGCCCCCTTTTGGAATGTGGTGATTGATTCGGCATTCACTCCCCAAGCGCTTTGGGGCTTACTAAATGCTGGTTGGACTACCATCCAAGGGGCATTATCACTGGGATTAATGCGTCGTGGTTATCAGCGTGGGTTAATTCGGTTTGGCTTATTGTGCGGCAATAAGTAGAATTCCACTTCAGAAAAAAGATGTAATCTAGGAGCATTAAAGTAGATGTTCCTAGTGATACATCATCATGCTGTATAGGGGATTGGGAGCGATCGCAGCAAGTACGATGGGAGAGTTTAGCGATCGCAAAGTTTATAAAATTAAGTTTCTTCTTGTTAAATTTCAGCAAATGCCACTCGAACTGCAAAACCTCACAGGCGGTTACACTACAGTCCCAATTATTCAAGACATTAACCTCACACTGCAAACAGGAGAATGGCTAAGTTTAGTTGGTGCTAATGGTTCAGGTAAATCTACTTTACTCAAATTGCTGAGTCGTATTCTCTCCCCACAGCAGGGAACAGTTCTACTTGATGGCAAAGCAATTCACTCTCAACCCCCAAATCTAGTTGCACAGAAACTAGCATTATTACCGCAACAACAAACGGTTCCCGTGGGCTTAACAGTGCGACAATTGGTCAGTTTAGGACGCACGCCACATCAATCTTGGTGGCAATGGGAATTAAACGCCCAAGATTGGGTTAAAGTGGAAGCTGCAATTAAAAAGACGCAACTAGAAAAATTGAGCGATCGCTTAGTTGAAGAACTTTCAGGTGGGGAAAGACAGCGTGCTTTTTTAGCTTTAGCACTAGCGCAAGAACCAAAAGTTTTACTATTAGATGAACCTACAACTTTCTTAGATATAAACTATCAATTACAACTATTAGAACTACTGAAAAATCTGAATCAACAGCAGGAATTAACTATTGTTACCGTTCTACACGAACTGAATCTAGCGGCACGATATAGTTCTCGCATTGCTTTATTAAAACAAGGTCATCTTTGGGAAGTTGGCAAACCTGAAGAAGTTCTGACACCAAGTGCGATCGCCCAAGTATTTGGTGTAGAATCTGTGATTATTCAGACACCTGTTGGTTTACAAGTTTGTGCAATTTCTGCTGTTTAAAATCAAATCATAGTATCGTATCCTAAATTTTTCATAATAAAAAACCTCCCAATAATCAGCCAGAGGTATTTTAACTTTTCAACTCTAAATAATCTTAATCCTCAATCTTCATGCTGGCGTGTCTATAATAGGGTTGGTTTATGTCTGCAAATGTTTGGAAAACTGCTATTTAATCAAGCGTGGAGGTATAGCATCTCCACACGGGCGATATGTTAATCTTATGGCCCGCCTGAAAGGTTATAGCCAATGTAGCAGTTACTGCCAGTACGAACAAATACACCTGTTGGTGTCCATTGCTTGATCTGTTTGATAGAAGGAGCATCTAGGAACAGTGGATAGGGTTCACCCAACAAGGTAGGTATTTGTCCAACTTGCGTAAGCGGCCACGACTTTTTACCTATCAAATCTAACTCTGTCCTACAGGGAAACTGTATCCCGTAGGAAAAAACTCCAATGCACTTATTTGAAGCAATATAGACCCGATCGCCGTATGAAACTCGACAAGGTAATCCTCCTTTTCCTGGTAGTGCGTAGCCAAAGAAGTTAAAGCCCCACGGTAGAAATACAAGCAAAAGTACAGAAAATAGGATGAAGCCTACTGTACCTAGCACTATGGTAGATTTCCGAATGGTACTCATATTTAGGTCACTAAGGGACTTCCAATTAAAAAAATATCCAATTTTGTAGGGTGCGTTAGCGACAGCGTAACGCACCGCCAGATATCTCGGTGCGTTACGGCTTTCGCCTAACACACCCTACTGTATATTTTATTTTTTGGAAGTCCCTTAGGGACTTCCAATTAAAAAAATAATCAATCGCTGTGTAGGCAGGGGGGCAGGGGGCTCTTAGCTGGGGGAGAAAGAAAACTATCATCTAAATAAATTGGTTAATTTATTCTCTGGAAGTCCCTAATGATCTAGCTAAGTTTAGAAACTGTCATTTATATGCCAAGCGTAGAAATGACCCTTGGGAAATCTTTGAACAAGTTCTGAGAGGTATAATCAAAAACTTTAAAATCGAACAAGCTGTAACTGATTCAGGGCAGGGCTTTGTCAAGTTATCTAACTCTCTTAGCGTACATAAAAACTCGTTTTAGCACGATGACCCCATAGGGGCGCACAGATGTGCGCCATCATCGCATAAACACTAATTTGTCAAAATATACAACTAATTTAATTGACACCTAAGACTTAGTTTCCTTTGTCTGTGCGTCGATAATTACACTCCAATCATCATTTGTCACAGCAGCTTCAAGCTGACGCTGACGTTCGGCTATACTCGCATCTATTGTTTCTAACTCTTTAGAGAGGGTTGTGTCAGCCATTGCTTTCCGCAGTTTTAGCTTCTTCTCCTCGTAGGCTTGACGTTCCGCCTCTGACATTACCGCCTTTGCAGCTTCCCCTACCGTACTAGCCCACATTTCGCGATCGGTTCCATTACCAGGTGGTGTGGTTTCGAGTTCAGCTATCCACGCATCTCGCAAATCTTCCATATCTTGACGCTTGGGGAACTTGAATGCTTGCACGCGCACCAAAGCACACTTTTGCTGACCATTTTGGGTGATATGGCTGTTTAGGGAAAGCAACACATTTCGAGAATAGCCGATGTACTGTGTACGGCGTTCTGTGTCTAATACTGCGTAAACACCTGCAACTTTAGCATTCTGAGCAGCTGCACTCCAAGTCTCAAGGTGAATGATTTCAGTACCATTGTTTGCCAGTTCAGGGGTTATACTCACCTCAATGGCAGTGTGTTCGTCATCAGAACTATACAAAAATTCATGTAGCCCACGGTGGTTTATGGGGACATTTTGATGTTCAATTGGCGGGTTGTGCTGAGTTTCCATCGTAGTTGATCTCTGAGTTATTAATTAGCGACGCAAGCAAATATATGCCCTTAAAATATTGAAGCTTAAATTTACTCACATCCCCAAATTCTTGCTGACAAAGCGAAAACAACTATTAGACCTTATATGAATCAATTGACACCTAAAAATTGGATATTCATCAAACAGCGCCTTACCCCTTATCTATTTTTACTACCCGCCTTAGTTCTTTTGGGGTTGACTGTCTTTTTGCCCGCACTGCAAGCGTTTTACCTCAGCTTTACTAGCTATGAAGATATCGCCCAGCCGCCACAATGGATCGGTTTCGCCAACTTTTTCAAACTTTGGAAGGATGCAGTTTTTTGGAAAACCTTGGAAAACACGTTTTTATATCTTGTGGGTGTAGTCCCCATTTTGGTAATTGCTCCCTTATTACTGGCAATTTTGGTAAATCAAAAACTGCGGGGGATGAATTGGTTTAGGGCAGCTTACTACACCCCAGTGGTAATTTCAATGGTGGTTGCAGGAATAGCTTGGAAATGGCTGTATGCAGAAAACGGATTACTCAATCAGTTACTAAAAGCTTTGGGGCTTTTTCCAGAAGGTATTCCTTGGTTAACTAGCCCAGCAAAAATTTTTGGTATTGTACCAATTTCTCTTGCCAGCGTCATGGCTGTCACTGTATGGAAGGGACTAGGCTACTACATGGTAATTTATTTAGCAGGGTTGCAATCAATTCCTGCTGATGTGTATGAAGCCGCAGCTATTGATGGGTCTGATGGTATCAATAAACATTGGGATATTACCATACCTTTGATGAAGCCATATTTAGCATTAGTAGCAGTGATTTCGGCTATTTCTGCCACCAAAGTTTTTGAAGAAGTATATATTATGACCCAAGGAGGGCCACTCAGCAGTTCTAAAACCATTGTTTATTATCTATATGAGCAAGCTTTTGGTAACTTGGAAATTAGCTATGCTTGTACAATTGGGCTAGTGCTATTTTTGATAATTTTAGGATTATCAATTTTGCGATTAGCTATTAATCAGCAAGGGGACGATAATATCACCATCTGATTGCTGCCCCGGAATGGTTACTATTTGCAAAAAGAAGGCGGGGGGATCTTAACCTAACCGGATTGTCCCCACTCGCTATCTCAAATTATTTTTCCCTATACCCGCCAGCATAGTCAATTACACAAATTGTTCTATATGATTTGTGAGTTCCATAAGCAACGCCAGATACTTTAAAAGCGTCGTTAAAAATATTTTTTCTATGACCGCGATCGCGCACGCCATCATCAATAATTAATTGCATGACGATATCTTGGGCAGTGTTTGGCCCATAACTGATATTTTCGCCTGCGGTTGTTTCCCATCTACCATAGCGGTTGATGCGATTAAAGGGGTTGCTACCATCGCTACCATCATGACCTATAGCACCTTTTGGGCCTTGGTCTTTAACGTGGTCTTTTGCTCCTAAAGACATACCTTTCGAGGCACTCAACGCTCCTACAGGACGTGCAGATTTCAGAAATGCGATCGCTTCATCGACTGCTTTAACTCCTTCTTGAGTTCGCAAATAGGTATTATTAGCAATTTTGACTCGATTCCCCTCAAAGCGTTTCCTATAGTTTTCTATAATCGGAAGGTATGCTTTGGGATTTGTTCGTACCTTATTTGTTTCAACAATTACTTGTTGTTCCAATGGTGAAAGATAACTTGCCTTTGCTAATAAAATTGGACTGGTTGGTTCAACTACTGCTGGATTAGAGTTTGCTACAGATGGGCTAGATTGAAAAAGTTGATTTGAGCAGCCGAATATCAGGGTAGCTGGCAAAAATACCCAAAATTTTATGCAGGGTTAGCGCGTCTCAAACCCTATTGACAAGCGAACTTGCCCGATCAGCAATCAAGTTGGAAACAAAGTGGCACTATCCGAGCTAGGGTAATATTTAATCCATTTAGTTGCAAGCTCAAAGTAAT
>NZ_NOLK01000309.1:0-3826 GCF_002245985.1 Nostoc sp. 'Peltigera membranacea cyanobiont' 232 | reverse complement strand
CATAAGTAGGCAGGCACAAATAAATATAACTATGTAACGAAAAGTAAAAGCGGTGAAAACCTTGTGATTGCTTCACTCCACTTCGTTGCGTTCGCAATGACATAGTTATAAATTTTCTCACCCACCTACTTAGCGTGCCAAAGGCAATCGTTAACTACAAAGGGGAGCGAACTACTACAGTATGGCCTAAATCCAGCTACCATCGCGATTAACAAGATAAAGGTGGCAAACTTGCGCCACAGTGTGTTAAATACATTTGTCATGGCTTTCTACTTTTACAAAGGGTTATTATCTGAATAATGGATGTAATTGCTGCATTTCAATTTATTGCAAAAATTAATAAGTTATTCCCGATCTTGATAAATTATAATAGTTGTGTTTTTTGTTACAATATACCTTTGAATTAGTGGATTTTACCACATAAAAGTTGCTGTCCAGGTTCGCACAAAAACTTATTTTGTCTGCCAGCGTAATAATGCTTAAAATAGTGCCGACATTGCGAACAAGTACTTCAACAGATTTATTAACAAAACTTTATCTATATAATTAGAAGAGTTTTGAAGTAGTGTAAAAAGGAAGTAAATTGAGGATGAAATCATGAAATTTGGAATTGATAGTGGGCACAATTGTCCACCAGATACAGGAGCAAGTGGGATTAAATTTGAGGATAATTTAACTCTTGATGTCGGCAATAGAGTGATAGCCAAGTTAAGAGCTTTAGGCAATGAAGTCGTAGTCTGTAGACCGAGTAGCGCTCGGACAGTAACTGAATCACTCTCAAAAAGATGTTCTACAGCGAATGGCAGTAAAGTAGATATTTACGTCTCGATTCATTTTAACTGTTTTAATGGACAAGCTAATGGCACAGAAGTATATGCAACTAGCGACACAGGGAGAAAAATCGCTAAACCTGTATTAGATGAAATCATCAAGTTGGGATTTTTTAATCGCGGTGTTAAGAGTGGTTCCCACTTATATGTTCTGAAAAATACAGATATGCCTGCAATTCTTGTAGAAGGTTGCTTCATCGATTCCCAAAAAGATATGAATCTTTTTAATCCAGAAGCAATGGCTAATGCGATCGTTAAAGGCTTAACTGGGAAAGTGCCAACTACTCCTGTTAACCCCGTACCAGATGAAGAGGAGAATGTAGATGCCACTATTCTCAGACTGCAAAAATCCTTAAATCGACTCAAAATAACTGACAAAAATGGTAAGGCATTAGTAGAAGATGGCTTTACTGGGGCTAGCACCAAATCTGCTGTAGAAAAATTTCAGACTATTATCGGAGTTCAGACGACTGGAATTGCTGACGAAACTACATGGAATGCCATAAATCTAATTTTGGCAAAACGAATCATCAGACCAAATCATGCTGGTGGTGCGGTTGTGAGATACTTGCAATACCGTTTAGGTGTTGATAACGATGGTGTTTACGGGCCGCAAACAGAGGTTGTAGTTAAGAACTTTCAAAAGCAAAATGGTTTAGATGCTGATGGGATTATCGGGCCTAGTAGTTGGCAGAAATTAATTGGTTAGATTGAGGAGTAGGTATTGTTCATAGTTGGCACTTTAGCGAAGACAGCGCCAACTATGAACTCATGAAACTCAACTTGATAGACTACTCAGCTTTGAGTTCACAAACCTGGTTTATTTTGGTGAAATCAATAGTGGGGAAAGGGTTGTACAAAAATAGGATTTACTTACAAGAGATCCCCCAACTCACTTAAAAAGGGGATCTCTTGGTTCTTCTCCTTTATAATTAAAAGAAATAACCAGAGCGTAGGAAGTCACATCTGTTGCCGACAGAAATATGTTCAACTTAACCATGTTTGCGTTTGATAACTATCAATCGCAGTTGGTCACAGGTAATTTCCTATCGCTCTAGTGCTTTTTTGGCGGTGAAGTTTCGCCAAAAGTATAAAAAGTAAAGGGCTTTCCAAGCCTATAATAATTGTTACTACTTTGTTGTATAGGTGGACACAATTTTTCGATCGCCTCTGGCTCAATCCAACAACATTTCAGGAATTTCAGTGCGATCGCCGCTAAAATCAAAGTGTCAATGTTCTGAGCATCCGACGGGCTAATTTTACGTAAGTTTTCACAGTAGCGTAAGGCATTTCTAAATCTTGAGATATAACCTGTAATGATTCTCCCATCTCTCGGCGTGCTAAGATTGTTGCCCAAGTAGAAGCAATTTTATCAGTGCGATCGCCTCCTGTACGTTTTCGTTGTGCGGTGAATAGGGCTGTCAATTCATCAATGCGTTCTCCCAGCAGATTTGTTAGCACCTGAATCGGTGAGCTTACCTCTGGTTCCACCCAATCTAAGCGAGTTTGTCCCAATCCAAAAGTAGTTTTGTGTCCCGTACCGCAGTAGGGAGCCAATCGAGCCAAAGCATAAAACAACTGGGTAAACTCAGAGTTAGCCAAAGCAGGCTTACTCAAACCACAGGACATTACCCCTGTGAACCCAGTTACCGAACCTCGTTTACCAGCTGCTACCTTCATCGATTCCAAATGATGCTGATGGATAATTACCCCTTCATCTATCCAGTCGAGAAAAGGTTCTGGTTCAATAGGCATTCCCGAAAAGTCATTCCAGCGTCGCAGGTAGCTATGAAAGAGATTAACTGGCACCGGGAGGGGGAAATGATGACCCTTGCGGCGAAAGCTGGTAGGGGAGACAAAACTGAAATTGACGTTAGAGGGTTTCTCTGGTGATAACTGCAATAGTTGCGCGTAGGTAGCCGATGGATGGGCAATACTCACCTGTTTTATTTGCAGGGGAGCATCTCTTAAGTCCAGAATTTGGGGCAGTTCGGTTAACCATTGTTTGAGAAACTGCAGGACTCTTGGAGACAAAGCATTAACGTGCCAGCGATAAATTTGCTTGGCTTCTAGTTGCAATTGTCTACCACTGGCAAGAAGTTGACCTGACAGCGCCGAAATATTGAAGGGCTTTTCCGACTCCCCATCGTGCAGATATGCAGAAAGTTCTGGGTTGAGTTGCCGTACTTGGTCAAGAAACCACGCATGGAGTCCAATCGTGTATTGCGAGTAGAGGGAAGTGGAAGTGGTTGGCTCAAGTTCAAATACCAATCCCACCAGTTCAGTGTCATCTGCCCATGTGGGAAGTGACGAGGGAAATTTCGGCTGTGGCTCAGTTTTGCACTTGGTGGATGCAGCTGCTTTTGGCATCGCTGATTGCTATGCAAATGATTGTTGAATATTGTACGCAATTTCCATCCCCTTTAGGGGAAAACAGGATTGCTTTAATGATTTGCGTCCCCTTGCGGGGAAGAGAGATGAGAGATTGAATAATCAAATTATCTAGCATCTCACGGATTAATGTTTCCGTCTCCTAATGGAGTCAGTCTGATAACAGTACATGACTGTTATTCAGCATATGACGGTTATTCGTTTCCGTCCCCCTTCGGGGATTTTTTCAACTCATCTTCCAATAGTTGTCTGATTTGTTGTAGATTTTGGAACGATTGCGTAACCCTCAGTTTCTCTTTAGTGTAATATGCTTTTGCATTTAATACTTTTGCATTTATGATTATATCTTTCAAATACCTAGATTTTTTACTCTCATTTTCCAAATTTTCGTAGACTTTTAGTAAGTTGCGGTTCCCTAGCGCTCTTTTATTACTCCGAAAAAATAAAATATTCGTAGGTTGGGTTGAACGAAGTGAAACCCAACAAAACCAGAGATTGTTGGTGTTGGGTTTCGTTCCTCAACCCAACCTACGCCTAAATTCATCAAAGTCCTTAAAAATAAGGGTGGATGATTTTTATCCGACGAGAGTCATAAAAGAGCGCTA
>NZ_NOLK01000308.1:0-3900 GCF_002245985.1 Nostoc sp. 'Peltigera membranacea cyanobiont' 232 | reverse complement strand
GAGGAGCAGGGGAGCAGGGGCGCAGAGGAGCAGGGGAGCAGGGGCGCACAGGGGAATTTCTAAATATCCGAACGCAATGCTTAAAACTTCTTCTTTCTCCCCTGCGCCTCCGCTCCTCTGCACCCCTGCTGCCTCAACGATTTTCCCTTATCAAGCGTGCCATTCCGTTCTGAACTCTTGTTGAGAAAAATGCTTAAGTGAAACGTATTATATTTAACTTTTGCTCGTTCTAGTGGCTTTACTGAAGAAGAGGTGAGTTTTTGTACTGACTTTTTCGGTTAAAGTAATCATCACAGAAGATAGGAAATGACAAAAGAAAATTTTAAACAAGCAATTGTCGAGGCGCATCAGCGACTAGAAAAGCTCTTGCAGCTTGCAAGCCTTGCGATGGAGCAATCCATAGAGTCGGACTATCCTATAGAGCTTTTGCAACAAGCGATCGCCGAAATCTGTATTTCTCTGGAAGAGTTACACCAACAAAATGAGGAATTGATTGCTACACGCCATTTGGCAGAAACCGAACGCCAACGTTATTACGATTTATTTAACTTTGCTCCAGATGGTTACTTGGTTACAGATGGTGCTGGAATTATCCAGGAAGCTAACCATGCTGCCGCTAACTTATTGAATGTGCGCCAGTCTTACCTGATTGGTAAACCAATGTCTGTGTTTGTGCATCAGACAGAACGGCAGAAATTTCGTCAAATCATGCTGCAATTGCAAGAGCAGGGGCAAGTTAAAAGAGAAGAGTTGCGGATTTATCATAATGAAGGAAGTCTGGATTTTCCGGCAGAATTAACTGCGATCGCTGTGGAAGACAATCAGGGTAAAACCGGAAACTTGCGCTGGCTATTCAGAGACATTAGCGATCGCCACCAAACACAACAGAAAATCCGCGAACAAGCTGCCCTACTAGACATCACAACAGATGCAATGATCGTCCAGGATTTGCATAACCAAATCTTATTCTGGAACCAAGGCGCAGAGAAGATGTACGGCTGGCAAGTTCAGGAAGTTGAAGGAAACAACGCCTGGGAACTTTTATCTCAAGAAACCTCACCTCTCCTCTCAGAGGCTCTAAAAACTGTTCTTGAGCGGGGAATGTGGCAGGGAGAATTGCGTAAATTCACAAAAAATGGTGACGAACTAATCATTGCTAGCCGATGGACGTTAATGCTTGATGCCGCAGGCTTACCTAAATCAATCCTGATTCTTGACACCGATATCACCGAGAAAAAACAACTCGAAACCCAGTTATTGCGTAGTCAACGTTTAGAAAGCTTAGGCACTCTCGCCAGTGGTATTGCTCACGACCTCAACAATATTCTCACCCCAATTATGGGAATTTCTCAACTGCTGCCCCTAAAATATCCCTATCTTGATGACCTTTCGCTGCAAATGCTGAATATCCTCGAAAGCAATGCCAAACGGGGTAGCGATCTGGTGCGGCAAATTTTGTCATTTACCCGTGGTTCTGAAAAACAAACCACAATCGTGCAGGTATCGCAACTGATAGAAGACATCAAGCAGATAGTCCAGCAGACATTTCCCAAATTCATCGACATCAACGTAGATATAACGCCAGATATCGGCGTTGTTTTCGGAGACAGTACCGAACTGCATCAGGTGTTGATGAACTTAGCAATCAATGCTCGTGATGCCATGCCCAATGGCGGTCAACTCTGTATTTCTGCCACCAAGGTATTGATCGATCAAAACTATGCCAGGATGCACATAGGGGCAACAGTTAATTCTTATGTGAAAATTACAGTTACTGATACTGGAGTTGGCATTAACTCAGAAATTATCGATCGGATTTTCGATCCCTTTTTCACCACCAAAGGAGTGGGTAAGGGGACAGGACTGGGTTTATCTATATTAATGGGGATCGTCAACAGCTACGGCGGTTTTGTGGAAGTAGCCAGTCAGGTAGGAATTGGGACTAAATTTCAAGTATATTTACCAAATCAAGAAGGCAGTCCTTCTCAAGTAGTAGATGAGGTAAAACTGTCAACAGGTCAGGGAGAATTGATTTTAGTTGTTGATGATGAAGTAGCCATCACTGAGATTACCAAAACTACACTGGAAATCTATAACTATAGGGTATTGACCGCCCAAAATGGGATTGAGGCCCTTGCCCTCTACACCCAGCATCAAGATGAAATTAGGCTGGTGCTGATGGATATAATGATGCCATCAATAAATGGGAAAACAGCCATCCGCACCTTGCAAACCATCAACCCGCAAGTGCCAATTGTTGCCATGAGTGGATTAGCTACGGCTGAGGCATTAGTAGAAACTACAGGTGTTGCTATCCAAGGTTTTTTAGCAAAACCTTTCAGTACTGAGCAATTATTGAACTTTGTTCAAAAAATATTCAGTTAAAATCAATCTGCTGGACTATTTAGCTCAATTAAAATTCTGGAGTTTTGTGACTCTGTGTTTACTCAGTTACCGACAATCAACGTCCTGAAACAACCTACTAGCTCTGCTTGGGTTGAACAAGCGATCGCTAACTTAGACATCATCTTACTCGACCACTCCCACTGTGAACGCAAAGCAGCAGGCGTAGCCTTGAATATGATGTTTCGTTACCCTTCTAATACTAAAATGGTTCGGGAACTAACTGCGATCGCCCGTGAAGAACTAGAACACTTTGAGCTAGTTAACCAATGGCTAGAACGCCGGAATATTCCCTTAGCTCCCTTACAACCGCCTCCTTACGGCGCAGGTTTAAGAGCTACAGTCCGCCCCAAAGAACCTGAGCGATTTCTGGATTCCTTACTAGTCACTGGTTTAATTGAAGCTCGCTCTCACGAACGCCTGGGACTGTTAGCTGCTCACTGTCCAGAGCCAGAGTTAGCAAAATTTTATCGTGGGTTAATGGCATCCGAAGCGCGTCATTACGGCATATACTGGGTATTAGCTGCTACTTACTTCGACAGAGAAATAGTCATGCAACGGCTTGATGAATTAGCAATTGTCGAAAGCGAGTTGCTGGCGACTTTGCATCCAGAACCTAGAATTCACAGTTAGTAGACTAAGGCAACAGATATGAAGCTTCAGCTAACACACCTGAGACTACTTGTCTCCAACTACAAAGATTCTTTTCTGTTCTACCGGGATCTGCTGAAATTTGATGTCGATTGGGGCGATGAAGATAGCGGATATGCTGAGTTTAATACCGGATATCTCAAGCTAGGTTTGTTCAAAAAAGAATTGATGGCTGAAGTAGTCCCAAGAATCGAACAGCCTTCTTATGTTGCCAATCGAGATAAAACAGTCTTGATTTTCGCAGTCGATAACGTGGATGAGGTTTATGAGCAAGTAAAAAATCATAATGCGATCGTTGTGACTCAACCACAAGATCGCCCAGACTGGGGAATTCGCACAGCTTATTTTCGCGATCCCGATGGCAATCTCATCGAAATTTACAGCAATCTAGGAATTGTCAGTTAAAAATTCGCTGTCAACAACTATCCAATATCTGAATTACCAACTTGTCTCTAACACCAAGCTTTAATAAGTGGGTGTGAATAATGAAAGGTTTGTAGTCAAGGCTTCTACCCTTAAAATTATAAATAAGGGACATATTTACAATGCATCCCCATACAAATTTTAGACATTTCTAGTATTACAAATTCCTTGGTAATTGAAGCTAGAATAATATTTCATAACGAAAAAACTAGGTTTCGTTGGGTCATAACAAGGAATGTTTGGTTATAAAAGACGTTTAAACAGGAACCATTTGTAATTATGCAGGTAGCCTAACTCTCTGCAACATTCCCCGCTCAAGTACAGTTTTTAGAGCCTCTGTGAGGAGAGGTGCGGTTTCTTGAGATTAAAGTTCCCAGGCGTTTTTTCCTTCAACTTTCTGAACTTGCTAGCCGTACATGTTCT
>NZ_NOLK01000307.1:0-3912 GCF_002245985.1 Nostoc sp. 'Peltigera membranacea cyanobiont' 232 | reverse complement strand
TTTGCTGGCTATAGTGAGCAATTATCTGCCTATCACTATCTAAACACAGCATCTCGGCTTGATTTTCTGCTAAAGAATCTACTAAGGATTGCTGGGTGAGCAATATTGACACCGCCGCATCCGAGAGTATGTAAACTAAACGGTCTGCTGGATAACTAGGGTCTAAAGGTAAATAAGCTCCTCCTGCCTTTAAAATTCCTAATACTCCTACTATCATCTCAAGGGAACGTTCTACAAATATTCCTACTAATACTTCTCGGTCTACCCCTTTTTTTTGTAAATAGTGAGCTAACTGATTAGCTCGTTCATTTAACTGTTGGTAGGTCAATTGTTGACCTTCAAATATGACTGCTACTGCTTCGGGGTGAAGTTTTACTTGTTCTTCAAATAACTGATGAATACATTTATCTTGAGGATAGTCAACTTGAGTATCGTTCCACTCCACCAATAACTGATGCCGTTCTACTTCGGTCAACAGCGACAATTGACCCACCTGCTGCTGGGGATTAGCGACGATCGCTTCTAACAAGGTCTGTAAATGACCAGCCATGCGTACAATTGTATCGGTGGCAAAACGGTTAGTGTCGTAATTAAATTTTATGAGAAACTCTTTTTTGGGTATTGCTGCCACAGTTAAAGGATAGTTTGTCTCTTCAAAGTTCTCCACTTTGCTAACTGGCAATAATTGACCAGGCTCTTCTGATAAGCTATCCATAGGATAGTTCTCGAACACCACCAAACTTTCAAATAAGGGAACTCCTGGCGGCACATCACTCATCTTTTGTACTTCCGCCAAAGTGCTGTAAGAGTACTCCTGAAGTTCTGCCTGTTTTTGCTGTAACTGCTGTAGCCAAGGTAAAATTGATTCTGACTTAGGGATAGATATTCGCAGTGGTAAAGTATTAATAAACAAGCCCACCATATTTTCTACCGCCGACAAACTGGCAGGACGGCCGGAAACCGTCACACCAAATAAAACCTCTGGCTCTCCACTGTAGCGACTGAGTAGGATCGCCCAAGCTGCTTGGATCAAAGTTGATAAAGTTAGACCATACTGCAACCCCAAGGATTGCAATCCTTGAGTGGTAGCACGGGATAAATGGAGTTCGTGTTCTTGATAAGTTGGTTCTAACCCAGAATTAAGCACCTGGGGTTGGTATACCATGAGTGGGGTAGGAGCAGTAAAGCCCTCAAGGGTTCGCCGCCAAAATATTTCAGCCGCAGACAAGTCTTGCTGCTGTAGCCAAATAATATAGTCTTGGTAGGGACGAGGAGGAGGAAGATAGCAGTTTTGACCTTGATTCTCTGCTGTATAGAAGGTTAAAACTTCTTGGTAAATGATGGGTAAGCTCCAACCATCTAATGTAATGTGATGGCGATTCCAGAGAAATTTATAGCTTTCATCGGATAGCTGAATTAGGTGACAGCGCATCAAAGGTGCTTGGTTGAGTTGAAAACCTTTTTGGCGTTCTGTTTGCAACAATGAATCTAGACGCTCTTGTTGCTCATGCTCACTCAAGGAGAGGTTGCGCCAATCTAGATCGTACCAAGGTAAATCCACCTGCTTCCGCACTACTTGTAGAGGCTGTTGACGCTTTTCCCAGAGAAAAAGCGTCCGTAATACGGAATACCGCTCTACGACTTTTTCCCAAGCCCGCTTAAAAGCAACAACGTTGATGGGGGCACAGATAGTAATCAGTGTCTGGGTGCAATAAACTCCTGAGTCTGGAGCATAAATGCTATGAAAGAGCATCCCCTGTTGCATGGGAGAAAGAGGATAAATTGACTCTACGTTTTTGCTTTGTTGAGATTTTTCAGCGACCATTGTCTTTTTATCCTCCTTAGTCGATTTCTGCCAAAATTTCGTCTAGTTCTTGTTGATTTAAGTTTGCCACTGGAAAATCAGAGGGAGTGTATCCCCCGACTTCAGAAGACAGACAATGGTCAATCAGTTTGAGCAAAGCTTCGAGATACTTCTGAGCTAGTGATTCCACTGTGGAATTCTGATGGATATGACGGCTGTAGCTCCAGTTAACTTGCAACTGCTCTTCTAATACTCTGGCAGTAATATCTAATAGATGAGTGCGATCGCCTTCGAGACTATGATTAGATCCTTTAGACTCAGGAGCCAATTTCCAATCAACTTCGAGTCCTTGTCCCTGGTCGAATTGACCCAAATAGTTAAAACTGATTTCCCTCAAAGGTATTGTTGCTATTTGAGAAGAAATTTCTTGATCCTGACTCAGATAACGCAAAATTCCATAGCCGATGCCTCGTTGGGGAATGGCTCGTAACTGTTCTTTAATTGACTTGAGAGCTTCTCCTGGATGGTTTTGATTTTGTAGTTGCAATACTACGGGGAATATGCTAGTAAACCAGCCTACTGTTCTAGATACATCCATATCTGCAAACAAATCTTCCCGTCCATGTCCTTCTAGGACAATTAATACTGTAGATTTTCCTGTCCATTCTGCCAAAGTTTGTACTAAAGCTGTCAGT
Source organism: Nostoc sp. 'Peltigera membranacea cyanobiont' 232 (assembly GCF_002245985.1). NCBI lineage: Bacteria > Bacillati > Cyanobacteriota > Cyanophyceae > Nostocales > Nostocaceae > Nostoc > Nostoc sp. 'Peltigera membranacea cyanobiont' 232. The sequence continues at coordinate 1,413 of NZ_NOLK01000307.1, read as the reverse complement.
AGTACATCGTTGATTTGGGTATTGTAGGCAGAGGGAACTTTTTGTAATAGAGCGCGAGTTTGTTCTTTGCTGAGATTAACAGATATATCAGCAGCACTAGCTACTGAATTGTTTTGTTTTCCTGTTGGATGATCTACTGGCAGGGAATTTGCCTCAAACCAAGGCTGCTTTAACCAATAATCTAATTGCGATCGCACTGCATCGGTTTGCCCATATTCTTGCAAAAGCATGGCCCAATCTTGAAAAGCCAAGGTCTTAGGTGGCAGTTGGATAGTCTGTTGCTGTTCTAGCTGCTGGTAAGCTGTGAACAAATCTTCTAGTAAAATCCGCCAGGAGACTCCATCGACAGCGAGGTGATGGATAACGATCAGTAATCGACTATCATATTGATCGCCTAATTGAAACAGTACCACTCTGATTAACGGCCCTGTTGACAGATCCAAGCTACCCTGTTGGGTAGTTGCTATTTGCTCTAAGGTTTGTGCGTGTAGTGACTGAGGAGTTGGGGATAAGTCGATGACTTGGAAGGGTACTAGATCAGAAGTGCGATCGCTTGTTTGCTGCCATTTTCCTTCCTCAAAGACAAACCGCAGCCGCAAAGCATCGTGATGCTCTAGTAATTTGCTAATAGCTTGGGATAATAACTCCGGTTTCAGGTGAGAGGGAATTTGGAGTAGTACTGATTGGTTGAAATGGTGCGCTTGCTCCCGATTTTGCTCAAAGAACCAATGTTGAATGGGAGTGAGCGGTACAACTCCTGTCACTAAATCCTGTTGAGCCAATATTGATGTAGCAGTATCGGCTACAGCAGCGAGTTCAGCAAGGGTGGGATATTGGAATATCTGTCTTGGGGTAATTTTGATGCCTGCTTGACGAGCGCGGCCAACTACTTGAATGCTGAGAATGGAGTCACCACCAATTTCAAAGAATTTATCGTAGCGACTTACTTGCTTGAGTCTCAAGACATCTTCCCAAATAGTGGCTAAAATCTGCTCAATAGATGTCTGTGGGGGGACAAACTCTTGTTCTCGTGTCAGTTCTGCTTCTGGTAAAGGTAACATTTTGTGGTCTACCTTACCATTGGGAGTTAATGGCAAAGCTTTTAAGAACACAAAAGCTGAAGGAATCATGTAATCTGGCAATTTCTGCTGTAAGAAACGGCGTAGATCATTTCTATCTGTAGACTGGTTTTGTGTAACTACATAAGCTACCAGGCGTTTGTTACTAGGGATGTCTTCTTGCAGCATGACTACTGCTTGTTCTACTGCTGGGTGGTAGTTGAGTACAGTCTCGATTTCTCCTAATTCAATGCGGAAGCCGTGAATCTTAACTTGGCGATCGATCCGACCGAGATATTCAATCTCTCCATTGTCCAAATAGCGGGCTAGATCGCCAGTTTTGTACAGCCTTGCA
>NZ_NOLK01000306.1:0-3927 GCF_002245985.1 Nostoc sp. 'Peltigera membranacea cyanobiont' 232 | reverse complement strand
ATTGCTGGACAAATGTTTGACAATAACTACGATTTGGCTATGGCAATTATTGATGGCATGGAAGCCAGAAGCGTAAAGGGTGAATATGCCCTTGAGCGTCTTATATTTAATTGTGCCTAGCTACTTAGATGAAAAGTAATAAATTAAATATACCGTAATTACTTTAGGATAACGTTTACTGGCACGCCTGAAAAGTCGAAATTCACAACACACATTATAGTTAATTTGTACAGTGCGTAAATCCTAACTTAGACAAAGAGTACTTAAACTCTCTATGTTCAGGTACTAACCTTATACAAAACTCTTAGAACTGCCAAATAACAGTTTAGTTACTGCACTTGTTTCCAAAAAGTTACTTAATATAGACTATTATTCATACTTAACTCAAGTACAGAAACAGAAGATATAAAAACTTCCAGAACATCTATAACTAGGCTTGAACTGATAGATTCGATAGACTTCCCACAGCTATTTCTGCTGTTATCTATCGTAGAAATTTAATTAAACCTTTCAAAAATATTGATCTTCTTGTTTAATCTGACTTTTCACACTATCTGAAAAAATCAGAGTGTGTGGGGTATAATACCCGGATTTCTCACCACACCTCTCAAAGCCTGCGCTTGTGCAGGGGAGCAGGAGAGAGTTCAATGTGCCTTGTTCTTTCTCCTCTGCCCCAGACCTCTGCTCCATCAAACGCCTGAAGTTTGTGAGAAACACGGGTATAGTAAGACTTTCTGTCTTTCCCTACACCCAAACCTGTAACCCTACCCCAGCCTTTCTTTTTCGCTAATTAGTCCCGAAAATATCATCAATAAGTACTTCTCACGAAACTAAATACTGTTGAATTTCAGTTTTTTGACGACGTAGAGCAGTGATTGCTTGCTGCTGAATTTGGCGAACTCGTTCTCTACTGACATTCAATTTCTCTCCAATTTGAGCTAAAGTTAGTTCTTGATCGTTCTCTAATCCAAAACGCAAAATTAATACTTCACATTGCGTCGGTTTGAGTGATTCTAATAAACTATTTATGTCTTGGCGTAAAAGTTCTTTGGTGATATGTTCGTCTGGAGATATGCCCTCATCTGGTAAAAGTTGACTAAGTTCTGTGTCTTGGTTATCTCCAATCTTTACATCTAGAGAAATTGGCTGCTTTGAACTGCTGAGAAAATCCCTAATCTGGCTTGGTTGTAAGTCTAAAGTTTCAGCAATTTCTACAATACTGGCTGCACGACCCAGTGTCTGAAATAATTCTCGCTGTACTTTCTTGATTTTATTCAGTTGTTCGGTGATATGAATTGGCAAGCGTACAGTACGAGATTTCTCTGCGATCGCCCGTGTGATTGACTGCGTAATCCACCAGTATACGTAGGTGGAAAGCTTATAGCCGCGATTGGGGTCAAATTTTTCCACACCCCGTTGTAAACCTATTGCCCCTTCTTGCAGCAAATCTAAAAATTCCAGATTGCGCTTAGTATATTTTTTGGCAATCGAAACCACCAGACGCAGGTTTGCTGTCACCATTTTTTGTTTGGCTCGTTGCCCAAGATTTTGTATTTGAGCTATTTCTACTTCACTTTTGTCAATATCAACAGCTAATTCGACCATTGTTGGCTTACGAGCTAGTTGTTGGGTGAGTTCATTTTTTCTTTGCTCAATTGCCATGATTTGCTGTACCTGCCTCCCATAAGCAATTTCTTGGTCTGCGGTTAGCATTGGATAACGACCAATCTCTTGCAAATAGATACGAACCATGTCTGGACTCAGGCTGGACATACAACAAAACTTTTTTTGATATTTAGACGAATCTAAAAGTATAAATCAAATCGCTGAATTAATTTTCCTCATTTAAACAGCCAAAAATATTGACCTGAGATTGCAATAGATAAATTCAATTTAGAACGCAATTATTTATAACAGTATCCAGTGAGCGCTTACTATACCTCCATCCCAAAGTTCTACCTGTGGTAGTTTTGTCATTAAACTTAGCTTGTTATTATTTATTAAATTTTGAATTTTGAATTTTGAATTTCATTAAGCGATCAGGGCTAGGGTAAGGGGTGCATGGTAAGGGTTTAAAAGCTTTCCCCCCACCTTGCCCAAAAAATAGCCAAGTCACGAAAGCCAACTACTTGATATTCTTGGCATTTCCAGTATGAAATAGGGGAAAATGTGAGTAATTGGAGCGCCTGCGTGGAATCGGAGCAAATAATATGTCTAACCTAAATATTGCAAAAGGTAGTTGCCTGTGTGGGGCAGTAAGTCTTTCTACAACTACCATGAGTAAAAATGTGGGAGCGTGTCATTGTAGTATCTGCCGCAATTGGGGCGGAGGGCCTCTGTTAGCTGTTGACTGTAAAAGTGATGTCAGCTTGTCTGGTGAAGAAAATATTGGGGTTTATCAATCGTCACAATGGGCAGAACGTGCATTCTGTAAGCAATGTGGGAGCCATCTATTTTATAAATTGAAACAAAATAACCAATATTTCATACCTGTTGGACTATTTCAGAACTATGAAGGTCTTGTTTTCGATCATCAGGTATTCATTGATGAAAAGCCCCAATATTACTGTTTTGCCAATGAAACTAAAAACCTGACAGGGGCCGAGGTCTTTGCACAGTTTGCACCTCCTGAATGACTTCTAAACTTCCAAACAGTAGAGTTACTTTTTACCAGTTTGAGTTAGGTTGGGCGAATGAGCGCACTGCTTCACTCACTTTCGTGCGCTCCCTCAAAACCATGAGACAACAAATCACCCCCCAATACCTTTGCCACTCTTATAGTTCATAGCTCTGGGTTTCCTCTTGCCTATAGGGATTACTTTCGATTGCTTGGGTGCTTGTGGTGGACGGCATGTTTCACAGTAAAGCGGTCGGACACCAAAGGTTTCTCGTTGTGTGGGTTGTTCACACTGCTTACATACGAAGTTAAAAACGCGAGTATGAATTTCCCGCTTGTGCGCTCTAACGGTGTACTCTCTGACTTCAATAGTTTTGCTGGGCATCGGTTCTTTCTTCGGTGTTCTATTTATAAGGATAGTTTCTGGCATCAATATATTCATGCACCATTTGATTTAAACAGTGAGGTTTTTCGCCGCGGATTAAGCAGAGGCCATGCCGCCGGAAAGTGCAAGTACGCGGGAAGCACTCCTGACAGCAATAATTGAAGGCATCTTTAACAACGGTTGCAGTTTGCTCTCAGCCTTTGGAGTAGCGAGTTCGACTTATATAAATGAAACTAGAGTCCAACAACCCTTAGTTAATCCTAATTAAAAAGATAGTCTTTGATCTTGTTTTGATGAGAGCGCAAAACAGAGAGAGCAAGATGTTCAGTTTTGCGAATTGTTTCTCGACTTAGGTTTAGACGTTTCGCAACTTGACTCAAAGTCAACTGCTGATTATCTGACAATCCAAAACGTAGAGTCAATACTTCTCGTTGCCTTGGCTTAAGCAATGCCAGCAACTCGCTCAAGTCCTGGTGTAAAAGCTCAAGAGTAATTTGCTCATCTAGAGAAATGCTATCCATCGGCAAAATATCGACTAGTTCACTTTCACCCTCATCTCCCACTCGCATTTCTAATGAAACTGGAGACTTGGAAACCTGAAGGTAATCTCTTATTTGGCTTGGCAATAGATTCAACGATTCGGCAATTTCTGCTACAACTGGAGTCCGACCCAAAGACTGAGACAGTTGCTGCTGTATTCTCCTGATTTTGTTTAACTTTTCGTTGATATGAATTGGTAAACGAATAGTGCGAGACTTATCTGCTACAGCACGTGTTATTGACTGGGTAATCCACCAATATAGCGGTATGCATTTGAATGAGATACGAACTTGTGTACTATAGGTTTGATTTACTGAATTTAAGAGTTACTTGGAAGACTTGATACTGGTTCTACGTATTCAGTGATGCAATAGCAACAATGAGT
>NZ_NOLK01000305.1:0-4076 GCF_002245985.1 Nostoc sp. 'Peltigera membranacea cyanobiont' 232 | reverse complement strand
ACTACCCTTGGAGGCACAGTTATCAACCGCAGCGCTTGCCTTCAATCAAATTGCGGATATTCTCAAGTCTCGTGCCGAAGTGCTGTTGCAAGATACCCGCGATCGCAATAACCCAAAGGGGCCAATTATTAGCACCGATCTCTTTGCTGGTCTAGTGCGGACAACAATGCACCTAGATTTAGATGATTTGATTGAACCGCAAACACCACAAATCTTTAAACCACACGGACCACACCAATTTTCATATCCTACTGAGTTGGGTGATTCTGTAGCAGCACCTGTTGAAAAAGCGAATGTTTTGGCAATGCTCGATGAGGTGACAACTTTAAAAGATGTCCGCAATTTGGCATCAGATGAAGGAAGATGTGGAAAAATGGCAGAGCGCAATTGCTAACCATCTGATAAATGTCAAAGATGAGATTTCTTTAGTTAAACTGCAACGTGTGTTGCAAATGCCGATGGTAGAAGTATGGTTGGGATTATTGCTGGGTGGGTTTACATTAGAACAGCGCGGTGATTTTTATCACAATCAAAATGTCTGGGTGAAAAGTTCTCCAATCACTAACACCTACCCGATTTGATTTAAAATTTTGAACTTTCAAGCTGCTTTGACACTCAATAAATTCATCACTTCTGCTGCTGACAAACCAGGTTGTACTCTCTCTCAACAGCCACCAGCAGCAAAGCTTGCAAGGATGACAGATCCGGTTTGGCAAAATCCCCAATTCTTGCAACTGCAAAATACTTGAAACCCTTGATTTATCGTTACAATAGTATTAGTAGTTAATAACCCCCAGAGGGTTAGTCTGAGTGCTATTGAGCTAGGGCAAACGCATCTAAATTACTCTTGATCACAACGAAGCTTAAGAACCAACGAAAAAATCAGGATTTCGCGTTTGATTATTTTTAAAGCCCCAAAGCGATCGCCTAAATTCTTCGCAATAAGCAAAGGTTAATGACATTATTTTTAGCTCTATTGAGAATATACTTTACTTATTGACATGATGCGGCCGCCCTAGCTATTGAGCTTACTCGTCGTCAGAAGATTCCTTATCTTCTTCGTCATCCTTGTCAAAATTTGTATTGCTGAGGGGGACTTATGGGTGAATCGAAACGCCGCAAGGCAATATTAGGCAATCAATATGGTTTGCCTAATATTTTCAATGAAGTCCAATCAATGTGGACGCAGATTAATTTCTCGCTCAAGCGAGTCAAAGATTCTGATAATGGATGTTTACTTGTTCAGTGTTCTAACAACGACCGAGGATTCCATCAAGACACTATTGCCCAACTCCAAAAAGAAATAGAAAATTGGAAATGTGATTTGGATATTCCTATCTTGATCCAAGTTCTCCCAAGGGGAATTCAAAATTCAGAAACTAAACTTTTTGATGGGTTCGTTACCATTTGGTGTAATTGTCCTGAATTTGAATTGTGGCGAGAAATATTTGAAACTAAACGAGTTTAGTAAACTTTGTTGCATTAAATTATTGTTTCCTAGCTGCACCATCATTTCTGTTGCCTCCACTCGATTTTGTACTCCCGTTCCACAGTCGCCAGCAATTTTGCCTGCAACGAAGATAAATAAGGTTTAGCTTGTTTCCCCAACCCCTGCAACAGCCAATCCACAGCCTCGTCACGGGTCGCCACTTGATGCAACTGCCGTAACCTCAAACATAACTGCTGCATGAATCTACAATCTTCATCAAATAGTTCCAGTGATTTCAGGTGTTCGATTTTTACGGTATAGTCACCGTCCCATATCTGGAGTGTACAACTGTATTCTCCAACATGGCTGACTACGCCCCAATAACCCGCTTTACCTCTCAAGTCTGGATTATCTTTGGGCAGAAGAACGCATATCTCCCCAATGTGGTAAGGATTGGGTACTTTCGTCCTTTCGCGTATCCTATCCACAACATCTTTCACTATGCGACCAGAGGGAATCTTATTGCCAGCTTGCTCTACTGCCTGCTGCCAGACATCCGCTTGCACAGCCGGTTCCAACTCGGCTTTCGCCAAAAAACGCAATTGTCGTTCGTTGGTCGGCATCGGAATTTGCCGACCAATGGTCGGCAAAAACTTTTGAAGATTTTCATAAACCACAGTAGCCGAAATCTTCAAGTACGCGGCATCACGACTATAATTGAAGCGATCGCGGCAATACTCCTCAAATGTCTGGTGCGTGGAACGGTACAGCCGTCTGTCCCTCAACTCCATCAGCGCCTGACCTGCTGACAAAAATGCACGTTCCACACGGCGCTCTAAATAAAGGCGATCGCTTTGTTCTTCCTCATTGTTGTGGGATAGATAATATCTGTAAAATTAGATAAGCTATTAAACTAACGTAAATTTGTATAGTGATACCATTGACGTTCTTAGTAATTAATTTGTCAAGTTTTAAGTGCATCTTTAAAAACTTCCATAACAATTCAACTCCCCAACGTAATCGATAAATATCCCTAATTTCATCATCACTAACGGCAGCCTCTCCATCAGCAGGTAAATTAGCAACTAAGCGAAAACCGAGTTTCGCCTCTAAATCACAAAAATTAATCACTCTATAGGCTTGAGCATTGAGCATCATCAGATGCACCAACTTTGACTAACCCATTTGAGCCATTAAATTCTAGTTTCCAATTTTTTTTATCCGCAAAACAAAATCTTTGTTTTCTTGTACTAATTCTTGGATAAATTTTAATCCAGCAAACCCCCTATTAATTACCCCAACAGCATTTATTGGGAGACTAGACATTCTTTTAGAAGCAAATTTATAGTCATGGTCATGTCCAAAGTTTATGAAGTTATAGGTTGAAATCCGTAGTTTTTCCGTATCGGGTTTGAGATGAGTTGTAACCCACACTCGATATTGAGTTTTATTTAGAATGAAAGGGCTTATTTAAATTTTTTGAGCAAAGAAAAGAACTGATAAATAGGGTTTAATGACATATCCTCCGTGAGCATTTAATATCTGTATAATAGCATCCGAAAAATCCTGCTTTTCAGTTTCAGTAAATTCTTGATAAGCAGTTTGAGTTTTCAGAAGACCTAGATATCGCTCTGCATCATAATTAATAGACCAAGGATATTGTTTGACCACTAGGTTTTTGAAACAAAAACTATTTAATATCCAGTTTTCTCTTTTTTTTATTAGTGATTCAACTGAGGATGGTTTAGCATTAGATATTGTTGTAGGTACATATTTTTTAAACGTTTCTTTGAGCGCCTGAAATATTGAAGTATCGAGTAAAATAGAGAAATTCCAAAAAAATGCAATATAACCTTTTTCTTTTAAAGCTTGTGCAACTTTTGGATACCCTTTTTCACGATTTACCCAATGAAAGGCTTGGGCAGATATTGCTAAATCAAAGGCCCTTGGGCGTAAGTTCCAATCCTCTAAAGTTACTGTCTCAAATGTCACCTTTGGATATAAACGCATATTTTGAGATGCTATTACAATCAGTCTTTCACCTGGCTCTAAACAGCAGATAGTATAGCCCTTTTCAGCAAATGGAACAGTTCCCTTACCTGTCCCTGTTCCAATATCTAAAATTGAAGCTGAATCTGGAAGATTAGCCATCTCAATTACATCTTCAATCAATTGAGATGGATAACTAGGGCGTGCTGCATCATAGATTTCTGCAACTTCATTAAAGGACTCACTACGTTTTCTGTTCATCACTTATAAATCCACAAACGTATTTTGCTTCCGATCACTTTCGCTCGGATTTTAGAAAATATTAACAGTTTTACCACTAGAGAAAAAGCCTCTGTCTCCAATCCAATTTGACAAGACGCTACCGCTACTATTAATCTGTATCATTGGTAATCATTCAGGTGCAGGGTGCAAGTCTGTACTAAAAATAATTCAGAAACCAACCGAGAAACTTTTACTATGATTTATGACAAAAGCTTTATCCTGGCTTATTAAGGGCAGCACTTTGTTTTGGTAAGGATTCAGGTGGCAGAGTATTGACAAAGGGAACACTTGAGGAGGACTATCATAGATATGAACGAAAACCTGCCTCAAGAATTAGACCGAGAAAGCTTGAACCAGTTATCAAAAGAAGAACTGG
>NZ_NOLK01000304.1:0-4110 GCF_002245985.1 Nostoc sp. 'Peltigera membranacea cyanobiont' 232 | reverse complement strand
TATCTCATCAAGATGAATTTTCGTGCAAAGCAGTATTTTATTTGTAAATAAAATAACTCCGTACTTAAATATAATTTTTAGCGATCGCACTTTTTTTGTCCGACCTCACAAAATCGCATTGCTCCCTAATTGGGGGGGTATGGACACAGAGGCAGGATTCAGTAATTCTTGGTGGGAGCGGGTTAAATATTATGCTCGACTGGCGATTAAGCGGGTTGAATCCGGTGTAGAATCAGTTAAAGAATTACTCAGTACCCTGACGATTGATGAGCGTTGCGGCGTGATGCTGGAGTTTGAGGATCTTGACCTGGAAAAATTTGCTCAACTGGTAGCAGATGCGCCACAGTGGACTGAATGGATGGCGTGAGAAAGTGGTGATTGCTCCCGATGTACCTGCTTTTTCGGTGGCTCACGCTACCAATAACCATCGATGTACAAGTTCCACTCCTAATAATAGACAATAGATGTGCATCCATCGGAATATTTGATAATTCCGTATAATCCGTCTATCCATCTTAATATATCTCCTGATATGACAGAGACAAGAGACATTTTTTTTCAGGCGATCGGTATTATTTCTGGTCAATTAATTTTAAACAAAAAACCTTACACCTTGAGAATTTTAGATAAAAACTATCAGGTGTTCTTTAAAAATCCGACAAAAGCATTACCAGCAATCGCAAAAGAAATTCAAAAATCTGGGAATACTCTAAGGTTGTTGGTTTATCCAAGTATCACCTATTATCCAGGTAAAGAAGAACCACATAAAGTCCAATTTCAGATTGTTGCTTGGGAGTCAACAAGTGATGAACCAAAAAATATTTTTTCCGAACTTAATGATTTTGAATTTCTCCTTTCTGGATTCTGGCAATTCACCCCAGTCAGCAAAACTCCATGTGTTACCGTGTTCAAAAATTATCTAGAAGATAGAGCGGAAGATTTAAATTTTTCAGATGTTTTCAAACGCAAACCTATTTTGAAGGCGATACACGTACCGATGCTATGGCATGATTCCCAAGCTTTGCCAAATAACGATCCCAATGCAACGCCGTCAGACCAAAATAAGCAGAATTACCTCAGCATCAAGACTAGATTTTTACCGAGTAGTGATTTATGGGAATTTGATAGTTTTATCGTTTGATCAAGATGACGCAATGTGCAATATGCATTCATGCGTAGTAATGTGTAATGGATGGTGTGGAAAATTTCGAGCGCAAACCACAATCAATAGTCAACCAATAACCATTGGTTATTTTGATAACCTTGAAGATGCTTATCAGCCATATTGCGATTATGTCCAACCCATACATGGGGAATTTTTTAAAAGATATTAGTGGTCTGCTCCCAATACGGTTCGGATAAGCATTTTTCACAATCGAGTGTGGTGTTTCGACTGCGCTCAACACAAGTCTGGAGAATGGGGAGGGGTTAAAGCTTAAAGGATGTATTCAAAACATGAGTCCCTTTAACCGAACCGTATTGGGTCTGCTCCCGTGTTAATAGCAGCAAGTGAAATTACTATCAGGATTAGAAGATGCTGTTTGGTTTCAGAAAAAAGCGGGTCTTTGGTCAAAGGTTGGTTAAGCAATCTGTATAATTATGGTTTGCTCCTATCAGGGTAAAAGATATGATTGACCACGACCGCCTTTTCAAAGAATTACTATCTACGTTTTTTATTGAGTTTCTCGATTTATTTCTGCCTCAAGTAGTCAGCCAAATAGACCGTGATTCCATTCAGTTTCTCCCCCAAGAAGTGTTTACTGATGTCACCTCTGGGGAAAAAAAGGAAATTGATTTACTGGCTCAATGCCGCTTCGAGCAGCAAGACACTTGTTTTTTAATTCATGTTGAAAATCAGTCTTACACTGAGACAGCATTTGCCAAGCGGATGTTTAAATATTTTGCTCGACTGTACGAGAAATATGATTGTGCGATTTATCCTGTAGTGATTTTCTCATTTGATGAACCGAAACGCGCTGAATCGACTAATCACTCTGTAAGGTTTCCTGATTTAAATGTACTTGATTTTAATTTCAAGGCAATTCAATTAAATCGTTTAAATTGGCGAGATTTTTTAACACAGTCAAATCCGGTGGCAGCAGCATTGATGTCAAAAATGAATATTCCTCTTAAGAACGTCCACAGGTTAAGGCAGAATGTCTGCGGTTGCTGGCAACGTTAAAATTAGACCCAGCAAGGATGCAATTGATTTCTGGGTTCGTTGATACGTATTTGAGGCTAGATGTTGTCAGAATTAATGAGATAGTAGTTTTTTCTGAAAAAGTTTTCGCTTTATTTGTGAATGCTCTGCTCAACTTAAAATAATTTTACAGAACTATGCCAATTAAAAAACACATTAATCTGAATCTTGGAAGTTTCCTTAATCCCGCAGATAAAAAGATAGTTGTCAATTTAGCTAGTGAAGATATTTTAACTTTAATCACGCAAGAATTAAAAACTCGTTACTCACCAGAAACTCAAAAACAAGCCCTTGAAGGAAGTTCTCAGCTATTACCTGATTTTGTATTACAAGAATTATTAAAGCGCCAAGAGCAGGTAGTAAACGTTAACCCCAATACCTTGATAGTGGTTAACTGTCAAATAGCAGAGGTAGAGGTCGATGACTTGGGATTTGATTTAAATGTCGAAGCATATTTTGTAATTGGAGATGCAAATGGTCAAAATCATTTTCGCGCTAATAGGATCGGACTTTGGTCAAATATATGGGGTAATGAAGAAAAACTTTTTGATTTAGAAGATGAACTAGGCGACCACTTCTGGACTAATTATCAAATTCAGTTGCTTTTTGATGAAAAAGAGCAGCAAACAATTGAACTGTCAGTGTCACAAACAGACGACTATGAAGCAAGATTACAATTTTATCCAGCTTTTCAAAAGTTTTTACCATCCATAGTTCCCTTTACGGATAATGACTTTTAAAATCCGCGATTAAACCAAAATTTGCCCAACATTTATGGCGGTATCGTCTCGATGGTGGTGAAGAACAGCTTTTCTATTTCTGCTTGAACATTCCCTAATTTAACAATTTGATGGAGAATTGAGTTTATTCCTCCTCATCTTCATCTTCGTACTCCTCATCATCCTCGTCATATTCATAATCTGCATAATCCTTCCCATGTTGCTCATACCAGAGGCGTTCTTCCTCTTGAGCCGCCTCTCGCTGTATCCTTTTCCGTTCTGCCAGCTCTGCTTCTAGGAGTTCTTGCTCTAATTTCTCCTTCTCAATTCTTTCTTTCAAAAGCCTTTCTCGTTCTTGGGTTTCTTGCTCTACCCTCTTCCTCTCAAGTTTGATTAATCGCTGCTCAACTCGTCCACAGTAAAAATCTAATGCTTTACCTGTCGCCGCTCCGGTAACTGTACCACCCACTAGAAAAATGAGTCCGGTTTTCCAGCCTTCAATCGGGCCACCACTCCATTGCAAACTTTTTTGATTGAACCACACCAGCACAGAGAAGACAGAGATTCCAACTACCGTATTGATCAGCGCAAAAATTCTCGGTGTCATCTCAGTCTGTCGCAGGATCAGCCACTGTCCCAGCCAAAGTATTGCACCAAAAATCACCGCAGCGATCGCACTCATGACCAAATGATCTGGATATCTGAACGGATCTAATGCCATGTTAATGATCAATGGCACAAATATCAGCAGACAGAGCAAAAAGCCAATTAATAAGCCAAAAACGCTTATCAGGCTCCAGTAGCGACCGAGATAACCGAGGCGGAATTCCAATATCCACTCTTGTACGGGAAGCATTGTGATATAAAACGCGATTCCTGCACTGACATAATCGAGCATTGGATTAAGTAACTGTATATTTAGCGTACTTGGCATAACCGTGCCAAAACGGACAAGGTAAAGATACTAACCTAAGACGAATTGAAGGGATTATCTTATGACGAAATCGATTCTCATAATTAAATTCGCCTTAGTTCAATTTCACCAGGGGTCTACTGCTTACGCACAGGGTTAGCGCGTCTCAAAACCTATTGACAAGAGGACTTACCTGATCAGCGATAAGGTGGAAAACAAAGTGACACCATCTGAGGTAGGGTAAGATTTAATTCATCGAACTGCCATATCAAAGTAAT
>NZ_NOLK01000303.1:0-4191 GCF_002245985.1 Nostoc sp. 'Peltigera membranacea cyanobiont' 232 | reverse complement strand
GTACTCCAGGGATGGAAGTTATAGATTACTACACGCATCCCAAAATCACGATCCAACATGTGAGCAAGGGATAAGCACTTGATAGCATCATGTCCTTCGATAATCGCTAACTTCCCTTCTATATAACTCTTAGCTGCTTCAAATTCAGTCTTGATTGCGGCATATTCCTTTTCCATTAGGGCAGCCGCCTGTTCTTCCATCCCTAAATATTTTGCCGCCCCTTCGAGCCATTTTTCTGTAGCGGTAATTCCATAGGGGAGGATAGTAGAGTTTAGCGGAGTACCGAACTTGTCTGACATGGCTTTGCCGATGGTATAGCCAAGATCCAAACATAAGGTACAGTTTACTGCCGCACTCGGTGCTTGCTTTAGTTCTTCTAAAGTACAGTCACCAGCGATGACGCTGTGAACTCGTGCCCCCATTCCTTCTATTAATCGCACCAATTCTTTGACATCAGTTTCGACTTCCGTCCTTTCAGGCCCCATCTTCGCGCCCACAATATTGACAGCATCGGCTAGTTGTGCTTTCCGCTCTGGAGTTGGCGGCTCCATAAAGTCTACGATTTGCCGAAATACGATATCAAATCCACTGCGATACTCCCCGGCGAATCCTTCACAATGTATCGTCATGATCTCAGCATCGATTTCGCTGCGGGCTTTATTCACTACGTCATCAACACAGTCGCCAATAATACCAGACGCACAACTAGTAGCAACAACGATCGCATCAGGATGGTATTTTTCATCTACTTCTCGAATCGCGCCTGCTAATTCTTTTTCCCCGCCAAAAATTACCGCCTTCTCACTCATGTTCGTAGTCACCACTGGTTCATAAGGTGAACCACTATTGCGGCTATTGGTCAGTTTGTATGCCCGCTTGACACCATAAGCACAGCCACTCGGCCCGTGAGAAATGACGATCGCATTTTTAATCCCACTTAAAATCTTCGTTGCAGTCCAAAATTTACAGGGGCGGGTATGACTACCTTGTAAAGTGGTCTTGATCTTACCCTCTTTTGCCAAGCGATAGAGTTCGCTCAAATTTCCGTAAAATACGACATTCTTATCTATACTTGTTGCAGTCATGATAGCTCTCCAGTCTTTCAATAGCTTTTTTAGCAGTACCGTGTGAGTCGTAAACCAGGCTACTGAGCCGCCCTCTAACTAATCAGTTAAACGGGTGCTGCCTGGTTTACAATTGATGTAGCATTGCTAAGTATCGTAAAATTCAGATGGAAATACCATCTAATGATTTGGCGAGACAGTTGGGGGTGGATGACAGAAATACCACTGTGGATAGATGCCATCCCCCATACACATCACCCTCTTACCAAACGTTTAAGAGCCACTCGCGCTCGTGCTTGTTCTCCATATCTGCAAACATGGCGTTGGCAATGTTGTCTGCTAGCCATTCTGCTCCTTTATAACCAATCACGGGGTATTTCCACAGACCTGCGCGGTCAAAGCTGGGGAAGCCTACCCGAACCATCGGAATTTTGTTGTCGATAGAAATATATCGACCTTTTGAATGACCTAGAATCAAGTCGATTTCGAGGGATTTATCTGTAATGCGGCGCTCTAATTCCCAAAGGTCTGCATTCCAGATAACTTCGATATCACAAGCTGCTTGCTTCTCCAACTCGGCAATTCTTGGGTCTTTGGTGCAGGCTTTGTTGTCGTCTCCCAACAACATTAGCACTGGCTCTAACTCAACTTCTAAGCAGAACTCTGCTAGACCAATTACTAAATCGGGATCTCCGTAAATAGCGACCTTTTTGTTGGCGAAAAACATGTGTGCAAGGTCTGCGATCGCATCAATAGCTTTACCGCGTTCTCTAACTAAAGATTCTGGTATTGGTTTGCCAGTCAATTTACTGATGTTTTGCAGCCAGATGTCGGTATTTTTGATACCAATTGGTGTTGGGCCAATGATTGCCGGAACTTTGAACTTCTCTTGTAAGAATTCGGCTGCGCTACCGCCTTCATATTTGCATAAGGCAATAGTTCCCAACGCATTGGCAGAATCAGCAATTTCTTCAATGGTTGTATTCCCAAAGGCAAAACTTGTTTTATCGGGCATGGTGGGCGCATCGAAGGTTTCTGTATCCAGTAAGATGTTTCCTGGAACGTCCATCTCTTTTAAGATGCGCTTAACTTCAATCACATCTCCAGGATTAAGCCACCCAGTGATGATGTTCAACTTGCCAGTTGGTTCGCCTTTTTTTGCTAGGCTAGAAATGATTGCGTGTACACCGACATTATAGCCAGTGACTTGAGAGCCTTTGTAACTGGGGGTATGTACAGGAACAAGAATAACCTTGCGATCGGGATAAGCCTCCTTTAAAAAGCCGTTGAGCTTGTTAATGGTTCCTTCGATATCGTCCCCAATTGTCTCAGTTGAACAAGTCGTAATAATTGGGATAATCCGTAAATCGGGATATCGTGCTACTAAGGTCTTTACGCCTTCCTCAATGCGTGGCTGTCCTCCAAGAACAGCACTATTTTCATGGAGTGAAGAAGAAGCAATGTCGAAATTTTCCTTCAAATGCTGGGCAAACAGGAGACGAACGAACATACTACATCCCTGTCCTCCATGCACCAGGGGAATACAATCTTTGATTCCGATGGAAGCGTATTCAGCCCCAGCAGGCTGACAAGTAAATATAGGATTGATGATTCCCTTGCGTTCTTTCTGTTTGACGACTAAAGACATTCTCTTGACTCCTATGTGGTAAAAAATTGCGTGATGCGTGTTTGGCGTTGCTGAACGAAGAGATGAAGTGTCTTTTTGAGCTTAAGAAAGTAGAGCGATGTCTGCGGCAAGCTAACGCTGCATCCAACCAAGAAGCAAGCTACTCATAGCATCGATTACAGAAGAAAAGTAGAATTGAATTTCGTGAAAATCTTGAAAGCTAGATGAGATGCTTCTGTAGTCAGATACCAAGCTTCTTAGGAATACTTTTGGTGTAGCCCGTCGGTGACATTGCTCTCTACTCTGTAAGTCTCTACTCTGTAAGAAAATTTCTGCACAAACACTAACAGGATGACTTGACTCTAATTCAACAACGCCGTTCGTTTGTAGGACTTACGCAAAAACCCTCTCAAACTCTCATTTCCCCGTAGCCTCTGCGTCCTCTGTGGTTAGTTTTTCCTTACCTTTGCGTAAGTCCTAGTTTGGTTGAATTACCGATCTAATTGCTTTAATAAAGCGAATAATGTAATTCACCATTCTTCGACTTGGTTATTACAATATCGATCAGCATTGCCTTAACAGATTCCAGTACTGCTTTCTTTTGCGAGTTCTCCATGCTATTTAACCATGCAAACCTAATTTCCAGGTCAGCCGAAAGGATCTTCGCATCTGCATAAAAACCCCTTTCGATCAAGGTTTCTAGAACCACCTTTTCTCCAGTCAAGATTTGGGCGGCCATATTGAGAACACCATTGATGTTTTCTTCCCGATCCCATGCACGAGAGTGAAACTGCCACAAACAACGTTCTTGAATTAATTTTGTGACTTCCGCAGCTCGTTCTTGAATGTATGACGCGATTTCCTTAGCTTGCGCTTGAACCTGTGGTGCAACTTCCTTAGCTTGCGCTTGAACCTGTGGTGCAACTTCCTTAGCTGGCTTTTGAACCTGTGGTGCAACTTCCTTAGCTTGCGCTTGAACTTGTGGCGCAGTTTCCTTAGCTTGTGGTTGAACTGGCGCAGCTTCCTTAGCTGGCTTTTGAACCTGTGGCGCAGTTTCCTTAGCTGGCTGTTTGACCTGTGCAGTGGCTTCCTTAACTTGCTGTTGAACTAAAGAAACGACTTGCTCAGATAGCTCTTTTGTTGCTTTACCGTTGCCATTACCATTGGTACTTGGCAGATTTTGCTCACCACGGATATCAGATTGAGCCAATTTCATCAGAGGAGAATAAATGGCATTGTACATATCGCGAGCCATATTCACCGCACCTTCAAAACCCATATAAGGACCATTGTGATAGCCGTGACCATTCACATAAGGCAAATGCAACTTCTTCACCAAAGCACCCACCCGTGGCCCAGTCAACACCAAATCTGGCTTGACCATCTCCAGCACCTCAAAGAACTCCAGTTCATTGCCATCATCAATATAGATAGTCCCTTCTTCACCTCTGGCAATTACCTTCTCAAAATCCTCTTGGTGTCCAAACTTCGACGACATCG
>NZ_NOLK01000302.1:0-4222 GCF_002245985.1 Nostoc sp. 'Peltigera membranacea cyanobiont' 232 | reverse complement strand
TTTAAATAATTTTCTCTTGCAAGAATGGATAGAGCAAGGGAATCCAACTGAGACTTTTAATAAATGTTCTGCGAAAATAGCGATCATCTTAGATAATGCCAGCTTCCATAAAAGAAAAGATATCTTATTTTATAGGGGGTAAGACGTAATTATGTCTTGCAGGACTCCGCAGAAAGCTGATAAAGGGACTCAGGCATTTTCATGAGGGAGAGAATTTGTTTTTGAAGCTCGGACAGAGGGGTGATGAAAATGGTAGAATCGGGGAGGTAATAGAGAGTAAGGTGACAAAAAGCCTGAAGCATTCGCTCCGCAGATGGGCGATTAGTTTTTCGCTTTGGATTGCCATCATAAAGACCAGCCAGAGATTGTTGAGTTAGCTGGAGAGCCTGCCGTACCACAAACTCCATCAAAGTAAATACGCGCAAAGCTATGTTCAACACGAACATCAAGCCAGTGATTCGGTCTTCGTTTTGGAAGTAAATAGGCAATGCTGGCAAAGAGCCTCTTTTAAAATGGTGAAACCCACGTTCCAAAAGCCATTCATCCCGGTAATATATGACAGCCTGTGGTAGGGTCAGTCGAGTGGTCGGGGCATTGGTGACATACAATCGCCATCCAGCTAAGGTTTGTGAAAGTTTAATCGCATCATCAATTTGCTGGATCTGAAGTTGAAGTCCAATTACTTTTACTAATTGTTGCCATGTTGGTAAATATAATGGGTCATCGGCTCCATTTCCTGACAGGGTGGCGCTGACCAATGGCATTCCCATCGGGTCGAGGGTTGCCAATAATTGACGGTATTGCAGCAGGTCTGGACGCTTGTCCTTGGAATAGCCATAACGCAGTAGGCTTTCTTCTGGTGATTCGCCCTGTTGATGATTCACATTAAAACTAGTTGTATCAGATCGTGCCACTTCTGTCGGTAATTCGTAGGCACGAATCAGATGTCGTCCTAATTTTACTTCTATTTCTTGCCTAGCCTCTGATTGTAAGCCTAATTCTTCGACTACCCTTCCCAATCGGTCGTCAGTGGCATCTTTTTTTCCTATCGACCACCCCGTAGTTAGCTCTAAAATTTTTCGGTGTGCTTCTACCCAGGGTTCCACCGCCGACAACCGATGGTCTGACTGGGTGATTATATATGTTAATAACAATACACTCAATTGACCATAGCTCATTCCTTCATGGTTTCCGTGTGGTGGACTCAGTTTTTGGTCTATCCACAAGGCTATCTCCATCTTTTTTAGCCATTCCACTATTACTGGAATATCATCAATTCTCTCGGAATCAATTTTTACCTGCTCATTTATTGCCATACGCACACCCATCTCCAGAATATGTCTTACAGACTAATGGAAAATGGTGCTATTACTCCTTATCGCCCTATTCCTTTCCCCTCAAGGCATTAATTCCTCTCACTCTTCAAAAATGAGCGAACGTACAGTGATTACTTCTTATTGCTACGACACAATCTAATTTATATTCAGCTAGTTTTCTAATAAACTGGCTACTTTCACCATATAAGCTATCTGCTAGTACTAATTTAATATTGAAGCCTGATTCAATTAATTCAGTAATAATTTCTGATGCCAACTCTATTTTAGTTTTATATTTATCCTCTGCTTTTAGTGTCCCTTTCGGTTTGAATACTTTTACAGTTAAAGGAAATGTTATATTCGAGTAAACTCCATAGGCATTTACTGCAAACGTTACCATTATCCACTTTCCCCACACTTCCTAGATATTGTCTTGCTACATAATCAGTCGTAAGGATTCAGGTGGCAGAGTATTGACAAAGGGGACACTTGAGGGGGAGTATCACAAATATGAACCAAAACCTGCCTCAAGATTTAGACCGAGAAAGCTTGAACCAGTTATCAAAAGAAGAACTGGTAGAGATAATTATTGAGCAGGGCAAGGCAATATGTGAGTTACAGAAAACAATCTTAGAACTACATCTTGAAGTAGAACGTTTAAAAGTCAGCCGAGATTTAGATAGTTCTACCTCATCGAAACCACCATCTGGGGATATTCTGAAAAAGAGCGAAAACAAAAAAGCATCCCTGGATGGAGAATCGAATCATCCCAAAAGAAAACCAGGCGGGCAACCAGGGCATCAGGGAAAAACGCGCTCTGGTTTTGGCAGAGTAGATCGTTATGAAATCTTACGTCCAAAAGATTGTGTTTACTGCGGTCAAATCCTGATAATAATCAGACTGAACGATCGCTGCGTTTGGCTGTGACAAAACGTAAAGTTAGTGGTGGTTCCCGTTCAATGGAGCGGTTTCAACATAGTGCTAATTTGTTGACCGTGGTACAGACTTGTCGCCGTCAAGCTAGATCTGTCATTGATTTTTTTGCACAGGCTTTAATTGCTAATTCTAGTAACTCCCTGTCTCGCCCTAGGGGAGTCAGGCCCAATAAAGGTAGTTAGCTGACGGGCTTTGGCTCCCGATTGGGCGGCGATTGCATACAGATCCCAATTATTATTGCGATCGCTCTCTTGACCACGTTTGCTCACAAAAGCAATATTTTTGTTATCAGTTGACCAAGCAGGTAAATACTCATTAAATGAACCTGGGGTGAGAATATCTGCTTTGCGAGTTGCTAAGTCCAATACATAAAGATGTTCACGACTTTTACCGATAAAACCCACACCATCTTCTAAGAAGTGAAATTGATCAATAACAATCGGTGGTGGGGTTTTCCCATTAAAGGGTATTTCTGGAACTGGTTCCTCAGCAATTACCGCTAGTTGCCGACTGTCACCAGACCAGACAAAATCGGTAACATCACCAGCAAAGTCTGATATTTTCTCAGCTTCACCGCCTGCTAGGTTGAGCAACCAAATTTGCTGTTTTCCTGATTCACGGCTGGAGCGAAAAGCTAGATATTTACCATCTGGGCTAAACCGAGGATTGTATTCACTATCGTTACCGTTAGTTAACTGTAATGTTTGGGAGCCATCCCAAGAAGTCATGTAAATATGGTTATCTCGTGTATCATTTTTCAAATCGGTATTAGTTACTGTGTAAGCAATCCAGTCTCCAGTGGGAGATAGTTGGGGATCGCTAATTTGGCGAAAGGCGAATTGATCGTCGAGTGTTAGCAGGCGTTTTTCTTGGGCTTGAGCCGAAATATTTATACTGAGTGTCATCGCTAAAACACTACTTGCTAAAGCGATTTTTGTTAGCTTTTTCATAACTAGATATCATAACTGGGGGTTCGCACATTTTTTTGAAGTTAGAGAAATTGGTAAATAACTTGGTCATAAAGCTTTGCCCCAGCATTGCGGCTAGCCCTGGTGGGATGTCCACAATCCGAGTTTTATGCTTACCTTTGGTGGAATACGCCCTCAAAGCGATAGCACAACATTTGATATCAGTCGTCTGGAGTACTAGTGCTTCTGATACTTGACAACCAGTAAACAGGCAATTTCTTTTCCAGAGCGCGATGGCGTAACCGTCCGCCTTAAGAGCGATCGCTCAACGTGATAAATCCTGACGTGAATAATCGCTTTAGTTCCTCTTGGGTTAAAATCTTGCCTTGTCCGTTGCCGTCTACTTTCATTTTTCCGAATCAATAGCGATTACACGTTTTGTGTTAATCGTGCGGAATCGGGTTTAGGAGAAAAGTTTCTCCTAAATTAATTTCCATGTCTATCCTGCCGCTCTTTCTCCATCATTATTATGGTTTTCTTACGCCGGACTAAATCATACTCACTTTCGGTGCGCCTACGGCGATCGCAAAATCCTTAACGGCACTTTTTTTGTATTTACTACTAAAACCGATAAAATAACAATAATTATTTAATTTTTTCAACTTCTTCAGCAACATCTCAAAATGTTTAAATTATTCAGAATCAAACGTGGATTAATATTACTGGTTTCTTCTTTAATTATAACTATTTTGGTGATATTAGGAAGAAGTAAAATAAGTACAGCCACCCAAACACATGAAGTGCGGGGTGTGTGGCTTACTAATGTTGATAGTCAGGTACTTTTTTCATCTCAAAATCTCAAAAATGCTTTAAGTCGTCTCAATAAATTAAATTTTAATACTATTTATCCTACAGTTTGGAATGGTGGTTATACACGAATGGCACTAAGAAAAGCTATAAGCTATATTCCATAAGCATTACAGGTATTAATACCTTAAGAGCAGTGGACGCTTCGCTGCGATCGCTATTTTTGTAGGTGCTGTCAAATCGAGGCGGTAAATG
>NZ_NOLK01000301.1:0-4259 GCF_002245985.1 Nostoc sp. 'Peltigera membranacea cyanobiont' 232 | reverse complement strand
ACTCATTGTTGCTATTGCATCACTGAATACGTAGAACCAGTATCAAGTCTTCCAAGTAACTCTTAAATTCAGTAAATCAAACCTATAGTACACAAGTTCGTATCTCATTCAAATGCATACCGCTATAAGGCATCTTGTTGAGACTTGTTAAAACGATGGACTTCATTGATTTTTAATAAAAATCAACTACTATCTCATTAATTCTGACAACATCTGCTCAAGAATATCTGACATAATTTCCTCGTCTAAGGAGTGCAGAGTTGGGGGGCCACCAATAAATTCTTTGATAGTGATCTTCTGTTCTTTAAAGTCTTTGACAAAATCCCGAATCTGAGAAACAACGTTAATTTGATTGTCTATTGTTTCTACCATAATAGCCATAGATTCAATGCCTTTTTTAGCAGCTTTGCGAGAATCAGAAACCATAGTTCCTTCTGGAGTATTTTTTGCTAAACGCAGTTCCCGTTTCAAGTTTTCATACTGAGTCAGAAGAATTTGGTTTTGCTGTTCTATAGTTCGACATTTTCGAGTTAAATCATCTTCGCTATTAGGATCAATAGTTTCTCCCACTTGGTGAAGTCGCTCAATTTCTAGAAGTCTTGCCAAATCACCTTCTTGGTAGGCTTGATTGATTGATTGATTGATTGATTGATTGATTGATTGATTGATTGATTGATTGATTGATTGATTGATTGATTGATTGATTGATTGATTTCTGTATGATCTGTCTGTGTCTGGCTATCTTTTACCTTATCGGGGTGGAAGATTTCAGCTAAGGGACTTCCAGAAAATAAACTATTCCATCAACAATAATGATAATCATTTTAAGGGGGGGGGAATGAAGGAGAGCGATCGCTCATAAGTTTTCCTCTCTAAGAGACGCTTTGCGCGTTCGCTTGAATGGGGGCAATAGTAACGAGAACACCACAGCCATCACACCTACTTGACCAACAAACCCTTAATTAATGTTTATTTATTTTCAATAATTATCGTAATCTAAAGCTTCATGTGTGTTTTGAGTCAAATTAACAATTGATATTACATTAGATTTTTTTTCATTTTTTTGGAAAGTATTATTCAACTCATTTATCTGATGAATGACAGCACTAGCGACAGTACTTAAAACCTTTTTGTTATTTATACTAAGTGCTACCATAGCAGGACTTGAATCTATTGTATCTACTACTCTATTTGCAATTTTATCAATAAAATTTTCGTCTCTTACTATGGAAATTTGATAATTCTCAACTAATTGCCATATAGCCCAGATCCAGTCCTTATTAGTTTGACTTATATTTGATTCTTGCGTATGTGTATATTCTTCTGTAATGCTAATACTTGTTTGTAATTTTTTACTTAATTCTGCATTAAAAAAATCCCCTAATTTTTCCCTACCTATTTTTATACCTAAATTTTTAGCTGTTTCAATCATTGTAGTTTTTTGAACACCTACTTTATAGCTAAAAGTGAAAGTTTTTCCTATACCTTTAGTTCCTTTTGAAAAATTTAATATTTTCCAATATTGATATTTACAATATGTAGTAGTAGTATTATTTTCAGCCCATTCACGTTTTGAAATTAAAACAGCATCAGTTTGCTCTACTACATTTTTTGTATATTTTAAACTTGGAGTCTTTAGAGAAATGTCAGAATTATATGCGTTTATTAGTGTTGCCATAATAAAATCTTATGTATTTGAGTTAAGTCCTCAAGTAATTACAGTTTGTATAACCCACATTCCGCAAATTAGTTAAGAATAAAGGGTTCTTGCATTGATTTTATGATGCAGCATTAAAATCACAATTTTCTAAAAAGTCTCAAATTTTAAAAATATAGTCACAGCAAGGAACGCAGGCTATGATTAGGTTTTATTCATTTTGTAGAGATGCTCTAAGACCGACATTATAGGCGATCGCTAATCAAACTACTTTACCTAATGCTGACTCAAGACGATTAGTAAATTCTGAAGAGCGATCGCAGGTCATGATCAACTGCTCAATTGCCCGTGTCATTGCAACATACAATAGTCGTGCTTCTTCTTCTGGTGTGTTGTATTGATGGGGCGTATAATATACGTTCGCTCTGGTTCAAGGTTCTATATCGCTTGGGTTTTCCTCTCTTCGAGACGCTACTCGCGTTTGCTTGAATAGATGCTATCGCCCTCTACAGATGCTCCATCTTAATCCCCGCCACTTCCAACATGACCGTAGTAATCGGCACAAGCCGCCCCACAGTGGTGTAATAGCTACTTCCTACGGGTGTGGTAGTCGATCGCTCCCGAAACCGTTTCATAGTAATCAAAAACCACTCCCGCGTTTTTGGCATCGGTAGCTTGTACAGTTGGCGAGTATTGACAAAGTAGTAAAATAGCCAATCCGCCTCAGTGTACATGAAGCAGGCGGGGGTTCCCTTCTCTAGGTTGCTATGCGTCTCGAAGAACAAGTTACGAGTTTTATTCCACCTATCGCCCTTAATCTCAATCAAAATTTCGCTACTGTGCGTTGTCCAGATGAGGTCAATAAGCTGATGTGCATCTAAATTGTATAGTACGAAAACGTAAAATTATTGTAGTGCGGGCATCTTGCCCGCATCGCATATACAAATTAAATACGCAACAGCTTATCGCGGCGCTGGTAGTCTGGGTCATCCTCAACATTAACAACGCTCCTTGTTTCTGACTTTCCCCACAACCACGCCTCAACGTCAGTAGCCGCCTGATTGGCTACCTGCACCGCATCATCCATGCTGTAGGCGTAGGTCATAGTTTTAGTTCCACCATTAAAATTAGATAGTACGATTGTATTATTAAGTTGATATAGAAAATTGAGTTATGCACCTTCTGTGGTTTCGTCGAGATTTACGTTTGACTGACAACGAAATTGTCACCTTAGCGTCTGCCAATAATGCCGCCGTTTTACCATTCTTCATTATTGACCCTTGGTTTTATCAATGGGTTGATGTCGGTAAAGCACGGGTGCGGTTTTTGTTTGAGTCTTTAGAAAATCTAGATAGCAATCTACAAAAATTAGGTAGTAACTTAATATTATTTGAAGGTAATGCTGTAGAGATTATACAAGAATTAACTCAACAATTAACACAGCAGGGACATAGACCCAAACTCTACTTAAATCGTGATGTACAAGTTGAGTATGGTATTAGCCGAGATAAAAGTATAGTTAATTTATATCAAGTATTAAATCTCGAATATCATCTGGGACTAAATAACTTTTTGCAATCACAAGATAAACGTGAGCAGTGGTTTAACGAATATTACACATATCAAAGACAATCTGTTTCCCCAACTCCCACTAATGTCAACACTCCATCACTTTTTCTAAACGTACCTCAAATTACATTTTCTGAACTCAAACATAAATATCGTGCTTTTTTGCAAACAGAACAGGTATATTTTATTGGTGGAGAAACACAGGCACAAGCTACATTAAATTCATTTATGAAAAGTAGATTTAATGGCTATCACTGGAAACTTTCACGCCCTTGGTTAGCACAGCTTGGTGCAACATCGCATTTATCACCACATCTGACTTTTGGTACAATTTCAACTCGCATTGTTTACCAAGAGACTAAGGCAAGGGCAGCAGAACTTACAAATCAACCCAAGGCAGAATTTTCATTAAAAGCTTTTCGTGACCGTCTACGCTGGCACGATAGTTTTACACAACGCCTTTATTTTTACCCAGAAATAGCTTACAAAAATCGTTATCCAGAATTTGATGAATGGTATACACCCCTAAACTTGCCACCAGAAAAACAAGAACTATTTCATGCATGGCTTGAAGGTTTAACAGGCTTTCCTCTGGTAGATGCCAGTATGTGACAACTAAAAACTATGGGGTGGATGAACTTTCGCATGAGGGCGATGTGTGCCACATTTTTAACTATCAATTGCGGTATTTCCTGGCATGATGGCGATTGATGACTTTTTTACATTGGTCGCAGCTACAAGCCATTTACTCCTTCACCTTATCAAATTAATATTAGGCTTTCAAACTTAGCTTAATTCTTAAAGTAGATGAGATAAATCATTAAAAATATATATACTGCAATTATCAAGCAATGAATAAACGAAGCTCCTAGTTTTAGACCAACTAGGAGCTTTTTTATTGATTATCGCTCTTTTATTACTCTCATGAGAGTATAATTAGTTACTAAGAGTTTAACTTAGCAAGGGTATTTAATTGGGTTCAAGAACGGCTACCTCCACGATCACCGTGGTAGATCAGTACTGCGATGCCTAT
>NZ_NOLK01000300.1:0-4267 GCF_002245985.1 Nostoc sp. 'Peltigera membranacea cyanobiont' 232 | reverse complement strand
TCAGTAGGCAGGTCAACGAAGAAATTCTCATCAAACCGCCCTTTCCTCTTGAACTCAATAGGCAGCGCTGTTGGATCATTACAAGTTGCCACCACAAACACCCCCGCCGTACATTCAGACATGAAAGTGAGTATATTCCCCAGAATCCTTTGTGATACTCCAGAGGTATCGCCATTAGCTGAAAGTGCTTTCTCGACCTCATCAATCCACAAGATACAAGGTGCGATCGCTTCAGCAGTCTTGAGTGCGCGGCGGACATTGCCCTCAGATTCTCCCACCAGGCTACCAAGCATCGAGGCAATGTCTAATTGCAGCAGTGGAAGATTGAGTATGGTTGCAATGTTCTTTGCTACTATCGATTTACCCGTCCCTGGTGGCCCTGCTAGTAACACACCTTTAGGTTGGGGTAGATTTAGCGATCGCGCTTCTTGGGAAAATAACCGGCTGCGGCGTTGCAACCAATCCCGCAATAAATCCAAACCACCAAAGGGTATGGTCGCTGATTTACCCAATTCGATACCCATTTGAGCGAGTAGGCGGGTTTTGTATTCGACAACCAAAGGGATGACCGTAGTATCAATTACTATACCTTTAGAAGTTAATCGCTCTTTAACAGTCAGCCGCAGAAAGTCGCTAATTTCCTCCAGCGTCAAGCCTAAAGCTGCCCTTGCCAAGGTTTCTTTATCTTCAGTGGTGAGAGATACGGTAAAAGTTACCTCTTGCTCACTGGCAGATTCTTGCAAGTATAGTAAATATGATTCTAAGTGGTCTTGAATTTGCTCAATGCTGGGCAAAGGAACTTCACAGCAAGGAATTAGTCTCAGCAAGGATTCGTGCAGTTGAATGTTTTGACCTAAAAACACAATTCGCTTTTCAGTCGGTTTGAGGCGATGGTACAAGTTTTTTACTCTGGTGAGGATTTCCCAACTCAATTGGAGAGAGTTTTTACCGACAAAAGGGTGAACATCTCCCAGGATGAAAACCCCATTACCGCCGAAATTGTTGATGTACTCGAACACATATATTAAAGGGTCTATGTTATGAGGCTTTTTATATGTCTCGACTGATTTGAACACCAGTCCACCGTCGTCAGCAATCAGACATTGCTCCAAGCCGGAAACTCCCAAATTCCAGAAGTACACAGGACTGTTAAGTTTGTCCATCACTTCAGTAGTTAACCACTGAATGATAGTGGCTTCTTCGGGGGACAGAACATCTATTGCCACGATGGGTATTTGAGAATCAATGGTGGTAATCAGGTTTGATAGTTTCATTGTTGTGAATTTTGATCGGGTATGGGAGAAAGTTTTTCGTGAGTGGTAACAAGATGCACGACTACTTCGTAAACTTCGGCATCGCCGTTAAATACTTCAGCAACTCCAGAAGAATTTGGATGAGCAATGGCGGAAATTAGGGCATTGAGTAGCGCGCACAGTCCTTCCGCGTTTCCTTTGAGAATTACTGGTTGCCGCGCTCCTTTTGAGGGGTAAATATGGAGCATCGGATAATCTTCAGGTAGTTCGCTCTTGACATCTCCCCCGGCTAGAAGGCGGAGGATTCTAAACTGATGTTGCTACGGCGGCTATAAGCTGCCGTAGCAACGTTTGCGATATGATTTATTTAATCTCTTGAACAAATCAATTCGCTGTGGCACTGTCAAAGATGCCCTACCCACCTCGGCTAGGTTTAATCCTAGCTGTGTGGCTACTTTTCTCAGAATGTTGGCGCTTCCATTACAATCTGCATTAATAATGGAGCCATCCTTACTTTTGTACTGACCTCTATTTGTACGGGTTCCGCTTGCTTTCCACCCTTCTGGTTTTTCTCCATATTTGGGCAGGGAGTCGCAATCAAGAAATGATGCCTTAGAAGTGTAAGCTTCCTCAGTAATTGTTAAAGTAATTCCGTACTCTGGACAAAGTTGTTTCAGTCTATCTATCAATCGACTGGTTGGGATGACTACAAAATTCTGGTTATTTCTTTTTCCCATGTTTGAATTCTGTTTCTGTCCAACATTCCAACCAATGACCAAGTTACCAACTCTGTCATTGAGGCATTGATTAATAATGAATCGGGCTGCTTTATTAATAGCATCTCGCATCTGGTTATTACGTTTACGCTGCACTCTATCAAGGTTAGAATCCCAATAAAAATCTGATTTACCTTGCTTGTATTTGGCAACCAAACGAGAATAACCTTGATTCATTGATCGTAATTTACGACCATCAATGATTAAACTTTTACCACGGGTAGATACTCCTGTTAACCAGTTTCCGCCCCCGTGGTCAAAACTCCAAGCTTGTGTGTAATCAAGATTTGGATTGTGGTCAATTGGTTCTTTACCATCCTCAATTACCCAATCGATCCAGAGTTGTCCTAAATTGGGTCGTACAGTAACTTCTCTAACCCAATCAGAATCAATAAAATCTGGTAGGTCTAACTTAATTTCAGTCAGCAATTCTGGTTTACTTTCCTTACTAATTGAAGGTTTAAAATACCCATCCACAAAGGTCAAAGCCTGACGCGGAAAGGTAACAGCAGCTAGTCCTCCTTTCTTACGATATTTTGGTAGGGATGGTTTGTCTACTTCACCTTTGTAGTAAAGCTTAACCAATTCGTTATAAGCAGTTATCGACTCCCCTACAGACTTTAGGGTTTGTTGAGCAGACTGGGCAGCCATTGACTTGTAGTGGCTGTTCAGTTTTAGAAGCTTGTCAAGCTCCGCATAAGAAGAACCACAACGATAAGTTTTCCAACCACTTCTTAAATCATCTCCACGCCAATAAGTTGTAAAAGCGTTTTCATGCTCTTGAAGCATTGAATAATGAGCTTTTTTCACTTCATAAAGAGCGCAATTAATTAGGCTATTAGCGTGTTCGCACTGGTTCAGCCAGAAGGCTAATTCTTCATTAGAAAACTTGGCTCTAATTGGGATTGTTTTAAACACTTGCTTTACCCTCCTATGTATTATATTATTGTTTGTTTAGGTGAGGAACAAGCAAAATAGGGAAGATCAGGGGGAATTATTGAAGATATTTCTCCGTTGTCTCCCCCTCTCCCTTGTCATTATTTATTGGTGCAGTCGTTGTTGATGAGTAATGATGCTACGAAGCTGTTGTTGAGATTCTGGTTTGTAAGTGCGATCGCCCTCTACCACACCCAAAGCTTCCTCAAAGGGTTGGGTTGCTTCTAGGCACGACAAACCCTCAAATCCCTCGGCTTCTATTTTCACTTCACCTGTAACAGTGTCAAAATGTATCAATATTGCCCGTTCCATAAGTTACCTCCGTACTTGTTGAGTTTGCTGGTGTGCTGAAAATGCAAGGCGCAGGGTATGTACCTGACCGTTGGTTTCTTCTGTGATGGTGCATTCTCCCAAATGTTCTTGTAACTGGGCTGCTTTAGCGCGAACCATCTTCTGTCCGTAGGCTTGTATTAGGGTGTGCGAAAAGAAGTCTTCTCCTAATCGGGGTACAGTTTCATAGGCATCATGGATGAGTTGATACACCCCTGCCTCTTGATCCCACATAAACCCGATATCTGCACGGACACTTAAACTACGACCAGGGACAACAATCTCAGCGCTTTTCCCCTGGGAGTCGTCGTAATAACCTCTCAGCGATTGTGGTTTTTCATAAACTTGGACGGTAAGCTGCAAATCTTGTAGAGCTTGTACTAAACATTCACGGTTAGTTAGTTTTGTAGTGACAGTTGAAAAGTGTGACATTTCCTACCTCTAAATACTGTGGACATTGTTTTTTCTAGCGAAGTTTGAGAGACATCGCTGTAGCTCTGGTTAAGCCCATACCCTCATCACTTGCTAATCGTTGGAGATGGCGTTGTTCATCCAGAAGCTTGGAGCAAATTTCATCCATTTTTTTCTGCAACTGAGAACGCCCTTGTGAATCCAGCTTTTTGGCATCCACAGAAGCGTTTTCGAGAACATTTTCTAGATGAGCCATCATTTGTCCAAGACTGCTACCTGCTTCAAAACTGGCGTTAGCCAAAAGCATTTGGACTTTTTTGAAATGGCGTTCCATCTTCTTCTTGAAGTTGACTGGCTTGCGTCCTGGTTCCCAATTGCTCAAATCTTCGAGCAGCTGAGCTGCTAATTGTTCTCCTCCTGCGATCGCTGATTCTCTCAGTGTTTGTTCTAAATTTCTGTCATACTGTTCGATAAACCGAGTTATTTGCCCTAAGCATTCAGCTTGTTTCTCTGACAATTGTTCACTGATGGCGGGAATAATGACAGGACGACCAATTACTA
>NZ_NOLK01000030.1:0-72637 GCF_002245985.1 Nostoc sp. 'Peltigera membranacea cyanobiont' 232 | reverse complement strand
TCGACAAAAGTCACGGCGAGCTGCGATGAATGATCAGTATATGGTTTCTGTTTTGGCTGCGGCTCTTCCAAACTCAATACTCTCCTAGAATCTACCTGTCAATAGGGTTTGAGACGCGCTAACCCTGGTCCAGCGATTGAAGTAATTACAAACTATGGCAATTTGCCTGAAGTTGAATGTTTTTCTGGACAACTAAATCAGGTATTTATGAATTTACTAGCAAATGCCATTGATGCTTTAGAAGAATCAAATCAGGGACGTAGTTATCAGGAGATTGAGGCTAACCCTAATCGCATCACAATTCGGACATTTTTACAAGATAATCATGTCAATATTTTGATTGCTGACAATGGCAAGGGGATGATAGCAGAGGTAAAACAAAGAATTTTTGACCATTTATTTACAACTAAAAGAGTTGGTCAAGGTACAGGATTAGGATTAGCGATCGCTCGTCAAATTGTGGTAGAAAAACACGGTGGTCAAATCATTGTGGAATCTGAAGTCGGTGTAGGTACACAATTTGCGATCGCCATTCCTGTGAAATAATTTGTAATATAGGATATACAGAAAAATGCTTAATACAAGCACTATCCAATCCCTTACTCTGTGAAATTTAGCATAGGCACAGCATTGCTGTGCCCCAACAACAGATGTGGTTCAAATACATGAAACCTGTTGTAAATCAGCATTCATGATTGCATGTAAAGAATCTCCTAAGCTTTTTTATTAATCATTGCTATTTTTAGATTTCCGTTGCAATTGTTTTAGCGATTGATACATATCTGGCAGGCGACCATAAACAGCACATACCTTGAGATATAGTTTGTAAGGAAGGGCTGGAGTTCCGCAGACAACTTCTCCTGGCGCAACATCGTTGTGAATTCCACTTTGAGCAGATGTCATTGCTCCATCTCCTATCTTCACTTGATTGACTATTCCTGTTTGTCCGGCTAAAATCACGCGATTTCCCAGTTGAACACCTCCCGCCATCCCAACCTGACCTGCGATCGCACAGCCAGAACCGATTTTGCAACCGTGACCTATTTGCACTAGGCTGTCAATTACTGTATTGCGACCTACCCGTGTTTCTCCGACGGATGGACGGTCAATACCACTGTTGCAGCCAACTTCCACGCCATCTTCTAAGACTGTATAGCCAGATTGTTCCATTTTGAACCAACCAGTCCGGGTAGGAACAAAACCAAAGCCTTCTGCACCAATGACAGCACCACTGTGAATGACGCAATCTGCACCGATGTGGGTGCGTTCGTGGATGGTACAGTTGGCGTGTAGGGTAGTGCGATCGCCTATTTTGACATTTGGATAAATCACCACATTGGGGTGAATAATTGCGCCATCGCCAATTTCTACGCCTTGCTGAATTACAGCATGGGGGCCAATATAAACATCACTACCAACTTTTGCAGTGGAGTGAATCACAGCAGTGGGATGAATTTCTGGAATAGGGCGATATGGTTGGTAAAAAAGTGCGATCGCTTTGGCAAACAACAGTCGCGGATCTGGAGTTGCTAGCCAGACAATACCTCTCTCTTGTGCGATCGCCTGTAATTTTTCGTCTTCGGGAAAAATTAAAGCACTAGCATTGGTCTTACCGACAAAAGATCCAAATTTTGGCCCTTCTACATAGCTGAGAGTACCAGTGGTAGCTTCATCAATAGCTGCTACCCCTGTAATTTCTGGGTCATAGTCTGGGTTGCTAATCAGGCTATGATTGCTAGCAGCATCACCAAATTGGCGGATAATTTCGCTGAATTTCATTGTTGGATGTGTTCAAAATTGATCTACAATGGCAAGATAATTTTCGCTCTTTATGCTCCAATAGACTAATTTTGTAGACACATAGTGGTGACAATACTTCTCGGTTAAGGGGAAAAGGGGAAAGGGAAAAGGGAAAGAAAAAACCTTTAACCCTTACCCTTTACCCTTTTCCCCAAACCCGATTCCGAGTTAAAAATGCTTAACCGAGCAGTATTGATAGTGGTGAGGCAATCAGACCATACCTAACTTCGCTTCAGGTTAGAGGACTTTACCGACATTCTTCTGTTGATGGCTCTCGTTGTAAAGATGAGCCTACTTTCAGCGAATCTTGTTTCAGTAGCGTCTTGAGGCGTTGATTATCTTCAGCAGCGATCGTCTCACCATAGTGATGAAGTTGAAAAAGTTGGCAATAACGGTTTTGTTTGGCGCAAATCAAGCAGCCATAAGCATGATTGCCGTTAGTACCGCATAGCCGATGTCCCATCACTGGGCCGAGAGAAGTATTTTGCTCGCTAGCAACAGTGCTGAGAATTGAGCGCAGTTTTGACTCGAACTCCAATGACAAGTATTCCTTACGTCCTGGTTGTGTACGATCCCATTCTGGAACGATTAATTCCTGTTTTAACAGACTCGCTTCAATCTCTTCAGACATCACAAGCCCAGACAGAATAACATGATGGGAGACATGGGGCAGTAGCGTGCGTGCTAATTGCCACATTAAAGCTTCATCAAACCACTCTTCAACCAGTGGACGTAGATACCAACAACACGGAATGCCAAGTTTGACTAAATCTTGCAGCAACTGTACCCGACTCTGAATTGAGGCTTGCTCATAACCTGGTTTCAAAGGAGGTAAACTTACAAAGACAGTGACTCGAAGGGAATGAGGTTGCTCTAGAGTTGTTTTCAGGCGTTCCAGAAAAGATTGGCCAGGATGAACTTTAGTAGTGATGTAGACTATGTTGGCTGCTTTACGCTCAATCAGTGCATCTAGAATTGACAGTACACGTTCTCGATGAGCTGGAATAAAGGGATCGGAGTAGTCGCATAGTGAAATCGGAAAGCCCTTTTGTCCCTCCTGAGTAGTAAAAATGCGATCTAGCAAAATATCAAGGAGGTCAATCGGAGCTAAGACATCCTGAAAGTTTTGGGGATAATGGTGCCAGTCACGGTCTTGATGACAGACACAATAGGCACACTCAATCGGACAACGATTCTGGGCATTTGGTAGAAATGGATTGAGACTGAAGTATTTTACAGCACGCTCATCATCAGGAATACCAAGCACTGGAAAGCCATGTAGCATATACTGGCTACCTTGCAACGTAATTTCAGACGCAGTATTTTTATCAGTGTTCATACATTATCTAGGAAAAACTAATACACCCTGAAAAATTTGCCTTCTCTAGGGTGGCTGGTGTGAATGTGGAGTGGCAAGGTGAGAAATGCTAGATAATTAGTATGAATTTTGATAAGTAAATATAGCTAATAGCGATCGCTTATTCATAAAGAATTGGTAAATGTGGTGAGGCTAACACGGAGACGCTCTCGGTAACAAGTTTTAAGAGTAGACTTTTGCCATTTTGTACTAGTCAGATAATTAGTAATTAAGATAGAGATTATTTATCCTCTAGACGGTTCAAGTTTTGAAATGATTAATAATATACAAGAATTAAGAGAGCGCTTGTTTACTAGTGGAATAGTAAAAAATGAGCAAGAGCTACAAGGATGTACCTCAGAGGAAATTGCATACATTGAAAGTAAATATGGAGTTTTACCAAGGACTTATAGGGAAATATTAAGCTTACTTGGGCATAGTGCCGGAAAGCTTGTTAGCAGATCGGAATTTGAGTTTTACTTCGACCAAATTATCGATCATAATGAATGGCATCGAGAGAGTCTCCTTGAGGCAATTGCTGAAGGAGACGAATGTACAACCTTGCCTGATAATGCTTTTTGTATCTGTGCTAGAAATGGAGACCCGTGGTTTATTATTGCCGATGGACAAGATGACTGTTCTGTTTATTTTCTGCATGACGATTGCATAACAATTAAAGAGGCCAGTAAATCTGTGATGGATTGGATAGAGGGATTTGTAGAAGAAGCTGAATATTGGATAAGGAGAGGAATGAGATAACATTTCAAAGTTATCTTTTTGAGAATAAATTTTAACAATAACGTTTATAGTATTCTGCTACATTAATTTTTATAAGTTCGTAGTAAGGACTTTAGTCCTGATTTTTTAAGCACTAAAGTGCTTACTACGAACTCTTTTAAGCTATCTAACTAGTCGCCATTGCTATCCCTGCTAAATACCCAGTTGTCCAAGCACTTTGGAAGTTAAACCCACCGGTAACGCCATCAATATCTAAGATTTCGCCGGCAAAATAAAGACCAGGAACTAACCTACTTTCCATTGTCTTAAAGTTGACTTCTTTGAGCTTAACGCCACCACAGGTAACAAATTCTTCTTTAAAGGCTCCTTTGCTGTTGATTAAATATTGTCCCTGAGTCAGTTCTTGCACTAGTTGATTTAAGGTTTTACTAGATATTTCTGCCCAACGGTCATCTGTAGCGATCCCTGCACGGGCAATGATATATTGCCAGAGACGATGGGGGAGTTCAACGCCACGATGCAATGCGATCGCTTTCTTTCCCCACTCATCTTTAACTGCTAAAACTTTTTCTCGCACTTCTTCTTGTTGCATCAGGGGCAGCCAATTAATCAATAATTTGGCTTGATAGCGGTTTTCGTGCAGAACTCTCGCACCCCAAGCAGAAAGCTTCAAAACAGCCGGGCCACTCAAACCCCAGTGGGTAATTAGCAATGGCCCAGTTTGTTGTAATTGGGATTTTCCGCCCGCAGATAACCGTAATTGGACAGGGTTAACGCTAACTCCAGCTAACTCTCGCAACTTTTGATCGAGAATGTTGAAGGTAAATAATGAGGGGACTGGCGGTTCAATTTGATGGCCTAACTCTTGGACAATTTTATAACCGACAATGCTGCTACCGGTGGCAAGAAGTAGGCGATCGCATTTAATCGTCTCTCCCGATTTCAGAAGAACATCAAACTCCCCATCTGCTGCGGTTCGGTTCACTGAAGTTACATGTGTACCGATCCGGAGTTTTACCCCAGATTTCGCCACCGCTTTAATTAGACATTCCACAATGGTTTCTGAAGTATTGGTGACAGGAAACATCCGGCCATCAGCTTCAGTTTTTAGATAGACTCCACCAGTAGCAAACCAAGCTACTGTATCTTGAGGGCCAAAGCGAGTCAAAGCACCCCGCAAAGCTTTTGCACCTCTGGGGTAATTTTGGACTAACTCCTCCGGGTCAAAGCAAGCGTGAGTCACGTTGCAGCGTCCCCCACCAGAAATTAGCACTTTCGCCAGTGGTTGACGACTGGCTTCGAGTAAAGTAACTTGGGCATCAGGATTGGCTTTAGCACAAGCGATCGCGCCAAAAAATCCCGCAGCCCCACCCCCAATAACTACAATTCGTAACGGTAGCAAGTTCTAAAATTTCTCAATAGCACGTACTTTACTAGGCTAGCTGTTATCTTCACTCTTCAACTAGTTCAAATTGATCTTTTGTGGCCCCACAAGTAGGACATGACCAATCTTCTGGTATATCTTCAAAAGCTGTTCCCGGCGCTATATCGCTATCTGGATCGCCTTCTTCTGGATCGTATTCATAGCTGCAAACAGTACATATATACTTTGCCATGTTCCTTTCCTCTGGTAAATTTTTGGCATTGCTTTCCTATTAAATACTTCTGGCAGTGAGTAAAAATAGCCACGCTACAATTCTTAAACCAGAGTATACGTGTACCCTTGGGGGAAATTTCTCAGATTATAAAAAATCAGATTACAAACGCCACCAAGTCCTTTGGGCGTAACTGATAATCCCGATCGCGATCGCCCCTAGTAGCAGTAGCAAAATAATTCCACCTGGAATAAAAGTAAGAATACCAAAGCCTCTCAGTAC
Organism: Nostoc sp. 'Peltigera membranacea cyanobiont' 232; assembly: GCF_002245985.1. NCBI lineage: Bacteria > Bacillati > Cyanobacteriota > Cyanophyceae > Nostocales > Nostocaceae > Nostoc > Nostoc sp. 'Peltigera membranacea cyanobiont' 232. Next base: position 66,865 of record NZ_NOLK01000030.1, on the reverse strand, counting down.
CCATACGGCTACGCTAACACCAAGAAGGATACCAAAAATCTGGATTAATCTACGATTTAAAGAAGATTGACTCACCTAATTTTCCTCTCAACTCAATAGAAATTACACTTGATATTTACCATCAGATATGAAGTTATGATGAAGTTATAGTTTCATCAGAAATAACACTTAAAAATAGAGATATCCTATCCAGATTTTGGGGTAAGACGCTTGATATTAAATAGTGTTTATGCCATTTTAGCTGTTAAGAACTTAGTTTTTCATTTATAATACTGCTATTATCAATCCTACTTAAGTATTTATTTTGTGAATTGTGATAAGAACTACAGGTTTTACAGTAAAGAAACTGAAATAATTACCAAAATCTCACCCTTTCCGGAAAGGATAGGCATTACACTGGAACTAAAATTTAATGGGTTGGATGGAAATCAAGTTTTATGACTTGTAGTTTCAACTCGATTTAGGTGGGTGAGTTGAGGAGTAACTAAAATCATTATGTCTGCGTCTTGTAGATCGGATTCAATTATTGAAGGTTCAGGTATGGCTTGGAGTCAAGACAAGCAAAAGTTGCTGGTACAGGGTGAAATTTTGGTAGAAACGCGATCGCACAAAACCTGTGGTGGGGCGGTGACAGCTTGGATGTATTTGCCGATGGTGCGATCGCAAGTTTGGCAGCAATTAACTGATTATCCCCGGTGGGTGCAATATTTTCCTGATATCACTAAAAGCGAGATATCACACAAAGGTGAAGTCAAACGTTTATATCAAGCAGCACAAAAAGCCTTTTTCTTTTTTACCGCTCAAGTGGAAATTTACCTCAACGTTGTAGAAGTGCTGGGGCAACAAATCCAGTTTCGCATGGTAAAAGGGACTTTTGAGGATTTTAACGCCAATTTAGAACTCCAAGATTGCGGTAACGGCACCTTGCTTGCTTATACTGTCCAAGCTACACCTCTGATTCCGATTCCATCAATTTTTATTCAACAAGCAATGAACTTAGAATTACCTGCAAATATGCGGAAAATGCGACAAGTGATTTGTAAGGGTTAACATAATTCGTAATTCGTACCTCGGCTTCTCTACGAGATGCTATGCGAACGCTCGGCAACCTAATTCGTAATTCGTAATTATTAACCTACGAATGTTTCACAAAAAACGCCAAGAAGCTCTAGCTTAACTTGGCGTTTTGGTGTGACATAATCTTCAATTAGCTAGTAAATACCTCAACAGGTAAGCGACTAAAAGAAAGACGCTCATTTTGCACATCTACAAAGATGGTGTCGCCGTTGTTGAATTCACCGCGCAAAATAGCTTTGGCAATTTGAGTTTCTAACTCGCGCTGAATCGCCCGCTTCAGTGGACGCGCCCCATACACTGGGTCATACCCTACTTCTGCTAAAAAGTCAAGTGCGATATCCGAGAGTTTGAGGGATATTTTGCGATCGCCCAATCTTTGCCGCAATCTTTGCACTTGCAACAGCACAATCTGCCGCAATTCCTTCTTATCTAAACCGTGGAAGATGATGATTTCATCAATCCGATTCAGGAATTCTGGACGGAAACTATTTCGCATCGCTTCCATTACCCGACGGCGCATTTCGTCGTAGTGGGCGTTATCGCCAGCGACATCAAGAATGTATTGCGAACCGATGTTGCTAGTCATGATGATAATAGCGTTCTTGAAGTCCACCTTATGACCTTGGGCATCAGTGACGCGTCCATCATCGAGAATTTGCAAGAAGATATTGAAAACATCGGGGTGTGCTTTCTCGATTTCGTCGAAGAGAATCACAGAGTAAGGACGGCGGCGAATCGCTTCTGTAAGTTGTCCGCCTTCTTCATAACCCACATATCCCGGAGGCGCACCGATTAAACGGGATACGGCGTGTTTCTCCATGTACTCGGACATATCGATTCGCACCAACGCATCTTCGCTATCGAACATATAGCCCGCTAGCGCTTTCGCCAACTCGGTTTTACCCACACCTGTCGGCCCAAGGAAAATAAAGCTAGCGATGGGACGATTGGGATCGGCTAGTCCAGCCCGCGATCGCTGAATTGCATCAGCTACGGCTGTGACTGCTTCTTCTTGTCCAATGACGCGGTGATGTAGTTCATCTTCTAAATGTAGCAGTTTCTCTTTCTCAGATTCCACCAACTTGCTGATGGGAATTCCTGTCCATTTAGAAATAATTTCAGCAATATCACCTTCTGTAACTTCTTCCCGTAATAGTGATTTACCACTTCTTTGGGCGCTTGCCAACTCAGCTTCTACTGCTTCCAATTGGCGATGCAAGCTGGTTAAATTGCCATATTTTAACTCCGCAGCCCGGTTAAGATCGTAATCGCGTTCTGCTTGCTGAATCTCTAAATTGACCCGTTCAATTTCTTTTTTAACAGACTGAATTTTGTCAATGATATCTTTTTCAGACTGCCATTGAGTATTCAGGGTTCTTTGTTCTTCTTTGAGATCGGCAATTTCTTTTTCCAATCTTTCTAAACGTTCGCGAGAAGCGGCATCACTTTCTTTTTGTAGCGATAGCTTCTCCATTTCCAATTGCAGAATCTTGCGATCGATTTCGTCGAGTTCTTCGGGTTTGGAGGTAATCTCCATTTTTAATCTCGCGGCGGCTTCGTCTACCAAATCAATGGCTTTATCAGGGAGGAAGCGATCGCTAATATATCGACTCGACAACACGGCGGCTGCAACCAAAGCACTATCAGAAATCTTCACCCCGTGGTGGTTTTCATAACGTTCTCTCAACCCGCGCAAAATCGAAATACTATCTTCTACACTAGGCTGATCGACATAAACTTGTTGGAAGCGTCTTTCTAGTGCGGCATCCTTTTCGATGTGTTTGCGGTATTCATCCAGAGTCGTCGCCCCAATACAACGCAATTCACCCCGCGCCAACATTGGTTTTAACAAGTTACTAGCATCCATCGCGCCTTGGGTTGCACCAGCGCCGACAACGGTGTGAATTTCATCAATAAATAAAATAATCTTGCCGGTAGATTCAGTAACTTCTTTTAATACTGCTTTCAGGCGTTCTTCAAATTCACCCCGGAATTTTGCCCCCGCAATCAAAGCACCCATATCTAAAGAAATCAACTTGCAGTCTTTGAGTGACTGGGGTACATCACCTGCAATAATGCGCTGTGCTAATCCTTCAGCGATCGCAGTTTTACCAACACCCGGTTCACCAATTAGCACAGGATTATTCTTGGTGCGGCGAGAGAGAATTTGGATAGTGCGGCGAATCTCATCATCTCGCCCAATCACTGGGTCAAGTAGACCTTCATGGGCGGCTTTTGTGAGGTCACGCCCATATTTTTCCAGTGCTTCATATTTGCCTTCTGGATTTTGGTCGGTCACTTTTTGGCTCCCTCGAACTTGTTTAATAATATTTTTTAGCTTGCCTTCGTCTAAAGCAAACTCTTGGAATAAAGCTTTGCCAAAACGGTCATCTTTGGCATAACCCAGCAATAAGTGTTCAATTGAAATATATTCATCTTGAAACTCTTTGCGATACACGTCTGCTCGATCTAGAAGTGTATCCAAGCTGCGTCCCAAGTAAACAGAACTACTAGTACCGGATACTTTCGGCTGACGTTGAAAAAATTGTTCAGTGCGATCGCGCAGTTTTTGGAGGTTAACACCCGCTTTGGTGAGAATCCCTGTTGCTAGACCATCTTGTTCTAGCAAAGCTTTCATCAGGTGTTCGCTTTCAATTTGCTGTTGTTGATATTGTTTTACAATATCGGGGGTATGGGCGATCGCTTCCCAGGCTTTTTCTGTAAATTGGTTAGGATTAGTAGGTTGCATAGGCTTTTTCAGGAACGTAGAGGTGCAGCACCTTGTCAGAGGCTACCACCAGAACACTAAGTAAAGATAATTTCTGCTGTTAATAGATATTGTATGAAGAGGGGAGCGATCGCCTAGATCGGTGTTCACATCTTGTAAAAGTGGTATTTTCCCCTAGTTCCGATTTTCCACTGTGCGATTCTTGTTCATTGCAAATGCTATACCTGAAGTGTTATTGCTGTGCTGTACCACTACGGAAACAAACCCAAGCGAATCCATAATTGTCGAGCTGCCACTTGAGAAGCACTGTTCATCTCTAAATATTCTATAGTGACTTTTCCAGAGGAAGTAATGCCCATAATCTTGCCAGATTGACTATCAACCTGAAAATGCTCACTCCATTTATCCTGTCTTGGATGAAAGAAACTAACTTCAGTGTTCAAACCAGGCACAATGCCACTAATACGAGTTCCTTTACGGAGATTACAGGAGCGACACGCAAGGGCTAAATTTGCTTCATCATTTTCACCTTGCCGAAAGAGCGGGATGATATGCTCAACCTCAAACCGAAAATTAAAGATTAGTTCAGGGGCTTGGCAGTACTCACAGCGATGGTTAGCTCGTTGTGCGATCGCGGTGTAATACCGATTCATGAACTCTCTTGCTCTATCAATGCGGCTGTTCGGGCAGTTGCTGCTCTTAATTCAGCCTCAACCAAAGTATCCAGTTCTGCTTGTTGCTCTGGTGGTAATGCTTGCCCCCGATCTCGTACTGACCGCCATAAACTCATCAATTCCGATAACCGTTTTTGTTGTTTAGCGCTGAAAAACAGGTCAGGACTAAAGTTTTGAATAACAAGCAGTGCGGTGAATTCCGCTTCACCTAACTGAGTAGTTAACGCATCTAGGGCTTGCCCCGCAGTTTTGCCAACAGAGTGCTTATCCCCTGCAATGGCGCGATAAGTTTTCTCACCATCGGCATCAAAGATTGGCAATATTGCTACTGTAGTCATGCTTCCAGTGTGGAATCTTTTGTCTCAAATTATAGCTCTACGCGAACAACACCTGAGCAACTGATTCAGAATGCGTACTCCAAGCATGACGGATTGAAGTTCTTCTACCCCCACACAGAGTTACTATGATCCCAGGTCGCCTAGTGGATACTGAAAATGATTAACCCCTACGACTTTGAAGATGATGACTTTGACTTTGAGGATGAGAATTTATTGAAAATAAAATCCATCAGCCAAATGACTGAAGGGGAAAAGCTAGAGCGATTTAAGCGGTTCTTCGACAGCAGCAGCCGTGCTATGTTACAAGATTGTCTATTTCGCATCATCAATGACGAAGATGGTACGGGTACGTTAGAAATTCTTTGCCCTAATGAAGTCGTAAGACAACGCCTTTCAAAGAAAAAGCGCAAAATTACCAACAACATCAACACCTGCTGGGGCCATATCAGATGGTTTTCGCTATGCGTTCAGCAAGATAATGAGTTGGATTGCCAGAAGTTTACCCGTAACGGTGATTTAGTGACATTTTAGGTGGGGAATGGGGAATAAAGAAAGTGTTTTCCCAATGACGAATGACAAATGACAAATGACTAATGACTAAAAAACAAAAATTTCCTTACTTAGTTGGTTCTAAGTGGACGGCACAGCAAAAAGTTGATGGTTGGCGACACTTCCAAGTTGTCAATCGGAAAAATCAGGCTAAGTGGGTTTACGCCGAAATGGTTTCTGCTTGCGATCCTAAAGTCCGTTTTTGGATAAATGCCAAATTGTTACAAGATAACTCCCAGTGGCAAGCTGGCTGGCAAACATTACAAGAAATCCAGGAAATTAAAACTGAAGTGTCCTAATTAACTTCATAAATTAGGACTTACGCACACTCTCCGATTCTTCTCTTACTCTTAGCGCACGGAGGTGAGCTACCCGCAGGTAGCCGCAAATTCTTTTCGCCTTGGCTTAGACTTAGGCAATATTTGCCAAATTAATAATATTTTACAAAATCACACTAACTCACTCTCAAGCAGCAATTAAATGGTTTGGGCTACCGACTGAAAACAGGCAATTTATCTGCGATACCTTCTCTACGAGACGCTATGCGAACGGTGAGCTACGCTAACGCAAATTCCAGTAGTATTTCCAGCATCAGGCTGCATATACCTCTCTTTACCCTTCTACCTGCGCCCCAATGCCCTGAAAACACGTTGCACGAACATCAGCTAATTCTATGAAAACAATTCAAAAATAACTATTTCAGCTTTTTGTATTTTGTAACTCTTTTTATGAAAATAAGTAATAAAAACTTTTTATAGATAACTTTTAGAGCCAAATAGGACTTTTAAGGGAATTAAAGCCCAAATACCCATAATTAAGTTCTAATCCATCGGATAAAACCGGTTTAAAAATTAAGAGCCACTTTCTTTTCTATGTAATTTGCCTAATAATGACATCAACAGACCTCACGCATCGCCATCTCAGGAAAGGTGAAGGCAAATGTTTGAGCCACAAGTTTGACAAGAAGCTATAAGAGGGAAACAACAGTGAAACTAGCAGTCTACGGAAAAGGTGGTATCGGTAAATCCACAACTAGCTGTAATATATCCGTCGCCCTAGCTAAACGTGGCAAGAAAGTGCTGCAAATTGGCTGCGATCCAAAACATGACAGCACCTTCACCCTGACTGGGTTTTTGATTCCCACAATTATCGACACCCTCCAAGAAAAAGACTATCACTACGAAGATGTCTGGCCGGAAGATGTAATTTATAAAGGCTACGGCGGTGTGGATTGCGTAGAAGCTGGTGGCCCACCTGCTGGTGCTGGATGTGGCGGCTACGTAGTCGGTGAAACCGTAAAATTACTTAAAGAACTCAACGCTTTTGATGAGTACGATGTAATTCTTTTTGACGTTCTGGGTGACGTAGTTTGCGGTGGATTTGCTGCACCACTCAACTATGCAGATTACTGCCTGATTGTTACAGACAACGGCTTTGATGCTTTGTTTGCGGCTAATCGGATTGCTGCTTCAGTCCGCGAAAAAGCCCGAACTCACCCACTGCGTCTAGCAGGGTTGATTGGCAATCGCACCTCCAAACGTGACTTGATTGAAAAATATATAGAAGCTGTGCCAATGCCAGTTTTGGAAGTTTTACCATTGATTGAAGATATCCGTGTTTCCCGTGTGAAAGGTAAGACTTTGTTTGAAATGGCAGAGCAAGATCCTTCCCTAGACTACGTTTGCGACTACTATCTCAACATTGCCGACCAAATTCTGGCGCGTCCCGAAGGTGTTGTACCTAACGACACACCAGATCGGGAGTTGTTCTCTTTGTTGTCCGATTTTTATCTAAATCCGGGTAAACCCCAGGTTGCTAATTCCGAAGAGGAACTAGACTTGATGATTGTATAAATCATCAAGTTCTCAGGATGGGGGACAATAATATGGCTTTCTTTCACAGCTTTACGGATTCAATAAAACAAAAGTGGTTGCAATTTTTCCAGAATAATCGAGACTGGATTACCCTGCACATGGAAGTGGAATCAGTGTACACCCCTGATGGCGGGAAGCGACCACCTTCTTACCTCATCCTGGGAGTTCTTAACGCCCTAGAGCCAAAGCTAGCGCAGTTAATGTTGCCCTTTGCCAAACTTAATCCTGATGCCGATACCCTAATTGAGGTGCTGGATTTGCATTTTGACCCAGATTTCGCTCTCGGTAATCGCTTTGTTGTCAACTCAGATGTAGAGAAATACGTAGAAGAAGCAGCAGCGATCGTTGATGAAAAGCCTGAAGATGAAACATTGACACATTCTCATACCAATGGCTATACCAATGGCTTTGTGGCGGAGGTAGTAGTTCAAGAGTTCGCAATCCTGGATTCCGACGATCAAAGTTTGGAAATCAGCGAGTTGGAGGAAACCGAAAATGACTTTGGCGATATTTCCTTATCCAACGGACACACATCAAAAGATGAGTCTCTCGAAATCTCTAGTTTAGAAGCAGATGAGTTTGGGGAAATTGCCTTCGATACCTCAGCTGCAATGGAAGTAAAGCTGGATGACGAGGCGCTTGAAGATAGTCCACTAGATGAGAATGCGTTTAAAGACGTGTTATCAGATGTCTGGGGTGATGAAACAGCTTTGCAAAAGGCTGAAGAAAATAACGATTTATTAGGGGAAGAACTGCCAGCAGGCGTTTTTGATGAATCAGAAATTGCCCGTCTCTTCCCCAACGCTTAATTATTGCTGTTCCTCGCAATTTTAAGTTTTAGATTTGGGGTTTTGGATTAGGAATTAGGGAAATTGTCGTTAGACAGAGGATACTTTTGTTGTCCCAGTCTTCAATCCAAAATTATCAATCTAAAATCTAAAATTCGTCGATCTGCCATTAAATATCAAGGGGAGAAAAAACCAAAATGACTGTCGCTCAACAACCAGAAGCTTTAAACTTTGAGTGTGAAACTGGAAATTACCATACCTTTTGCCCAATTAGCTGCGTGGCGTGGTTATACCAAAAAATTGAAGATAGCTTCTTTTTGGTGATTGGGACAAAAACTTGTGGCTACTTCCTGCAAAACGCGATGGGGGTGATGATTTTTGCTGAACCCCGCTATGCAATGGCAGAGTTGGAAGAGGGCGATATTTCGGCACAGCTGAATGATTATGAAGAGTTAAAGCGGTTGTGTTTGCAAATTAAACGCGATCGCAATCCTAGTGTAATTGTCTGGATTGGCACTTGCACCACCGAAATTATTAAAACAGATTTGGAAGGTTTGGCACCGAAGTTAGAATCTGAAATCGGGATTCCTATCGTTGTAGCGCGGGCAAATGGTCTAGATTACGCCTTTACTCAAGGAGAAGACACCGTATTAGCTGCTATGGCTAACCGTTGTCCTGATAAGGCTCCGGTGGCGGAAACTGAGAAAATTGAACGAAATGCGATCGCTAAATTACTCAACTTTGGTAAAAAGAAAGAAGATGTCGCCCAAGATGAGTCTGAGTACGTAGATCATCCACCCTTAGTTCTCTTTGGCTCCCTTCCCGACCCCGTAGTTACTCAGTTAACCTTAGAACTGAAGAAACAAGGCATCAAAGTTTCCGGGTGGCTACCCGCGAAGCGCTTCACTGAACTGCCAGTACTGGAAGAAGGGTATTATGTCGCTGGTGTCAACCCCTTCCTCAGCCGCACAGCTACCACCTTAATGCGTCGCCGCAAGTGTAAACTCATTGGCGCACCCTTCCCCATTGGCCCCGATGGTACCCGCGCTTGGATTGAGAAAATCTGCTCGGTGTTTGGTATTACTCCCAAGGGTTTGGATGAACGGGAAGCCCAAATTTGGGCAGGTTTGGAAGATTACGTGAAACTGATTCGTGGAAAATCTGTATTTTTCATGGGTGATAACTTGCTGGAAGTTTCCCAAGCAAGATTCTTAATCCGTTGTGGGATGACTGTTCACGAAATCGGCATTCCCTACATGGATAAGCGCTATCAAGCTGCGGAGTTGGCATTGCTGGAGAAAACTTGCCAGGAAATGAATTCACCCCTGCCAAGGATTGTAGAGAAGCCGGATAATTACAATCAACTTCAGCGAATTTATGAGTTGAAACCAGACTTGGTAATTACTGGTATGGCTCACGCTAATCCGTTGGAAGCACGGGGTATTAATACTAAGTGGTCTGTGGAGTTCACTTTTGCTCAAATTCATGGCTTTACGAATGCGCGTGACATGTTAGAGTTGGTGACTCGTCCGTTGCGTCGGAATAATAATTTGAAAGATTTGGGTTGGGATAAGTTGGTGAGAGAAGAAGCGAAGATTTAGATTTGGGTTTGAATTGAGCAACAGTATAAGACTATGTTGGGGGCGAACTTTCCGGTTCGTCCTTTTTTTTACGTAGAGGCGCAGAGAACACGAGGAAGAGGAGAAATTGGAATAATCAAAACGGATTCTTGCGGCACTGAATAGGCACACGCCGAACAAAGTGCGATCAGGGTTTTTTAAGCCATGACTGAAGATTAGCTGTATATTTGACTGCGTTAATACCTTAGCGCGTCCGTGTCGATTTATTTTCATCACGCTTACTGTAAACCCTGTAATCCACAGCCTACAAAATTTTGACCTCCAATCAGTCAAAATTGATTGACCGATGTTACAGATGTTTTAGTAGCTATACTGTTGCAATATTTTTAACTCAGCAGGTAAAACCGAAGTATAGTTTTAGTACTTGTATGTTGAAAAAAATAGCCATAGCAGCAATAGCATCTACTTTGATATTTGTTCCGACGATAGTCAAAGCCGAATGGGTTTTTGTAGATCAAAACGATAAATTTGCTTTATTTGTTGACAGAATTATTAAAGTTAATGGCAAACCTGCATTCTTTTGGCAAAAAATAATCTCTAAAACAATCTCTACTGACAATATAAAATCAGTAATTTTCCATGAAGCCGTTAGCTGTGATTTAATGGCTTTCAAAAACTTGACCGTTGTTTTTTATAATGATCGTGGCGAAGTATTAGCCCAGGAAGATAATAAAGAGCCTTTAGATTGGAAGTATGCAATACCAGGGAGCCAACAAGAGTTTATTTTAAAGGGAATTTGTAAATAATGCCTCAGCCTTAACAGCTTCCCAACGCCCTATAAGACCCTAACATACTATGTAACGGCGCTAAATACTTTTAACAAAATAATAACACACATACAATCTTCTGCTAGTGGCTAGTATTCAACTAACGGAAGTAAAACATACACACAGTTAATAATTAAATCGCTGTTAAGTAATCTTTTAAGTAGAAATCCTCAATTAGGTAAATGGGATGGAATAAAGCTAGAACGTGCAATAAAATGGTGTTGGGGAGGTTACAAGCAAAGCCCAATTACAAATGTAATTAACAAATCAAATATTCTTTGGCGTAGTAAAAATAAACCATTTATAGAAACATTACGGGAAACTCAGAAATTAGGTAATGGTGACATTTATATAGGTAGATGCTATAAGGAGATAGCAGATTACGCGGTAGAAGAATGGGAATTTGCTAATAAGCCTTGAGGCAAATAACTGAGAATCGGGCTAATCAACAGAATGTTTGGACTAGCGATCGCTATTTTTAAGCAGAAGATGCAGAGCGATCGCAGATACAATCATAAGTAAAAGGCAAGCAGGTAGAAAATGGCTGAAATTGTCACCCTTCAACTCCCTGAAACACTGGCACAAAAAGCAAAGGAAATCGCTGCTTTTACACATCGGCGACTTGAAGATGTATTACTAGAATGGATTGACCGCGCCATTACCGAACTACCTATGGAGTCATTACCGGATGAACAGGTTTTAGCTATGTGCGATATGCAGATGGAAACTCAGCAGCAAGAGGTTTTCAGTGACTTGCAAGCACGTCACCGAGAGGGACAGCTTAATGATGCAGAAGTTCGTCAACTAGATGAACTCATGAAAGTCTACAGACGTGGCTTAGTAAGTAAAGCAAGAGCCTTAAAAGTGGCTGTTGAACGCGGCTTGAAACCCGCCATGAATTAACAGTTATTGGGTACTTGCGGGTTGGCATCCTCCAGAAGATTGAACAAAGCGCAGAGGAGAAAGCGATCGCTCAAATTCATCTCACTCAGGTACAGTTACAATGAAGAAAAATTTCCAATAATAATGGATGGAATAAATTGGCTTCTTGTTGACTTTGAATCTATGAATTAAAGGAACTTAAAATGCAATCATCACTAGCAAACGAGCGAGAACTTATTATTGATATGGGTGATATAATTATTTTAAAGCCTAAGAAACTTTTTCCAGAAACTAAATTAGATGATGTAGCAGGTTGTTTAAAATATCCAGGAAAACCTAAAAACCTTGAGGATATGGATAATGCAATTCGCCAAGGTATATAGGAATCGTGATTTAAAAGTAAAAAACTGATTCAAACCTGATTAAAAAAGCTAACAAGTTTCTATTCCCTAACTCCAGAACTCACCATAACTTAAAAAACCTATCAACTACCCCTAACCTTCGAGCAAATTCTTAATCTTGTCCTACAACTTCCCGCACAAGAACAAGAACAACTTATTCAAGAAATAAAAAAAACCTCTTCAAATAATAAAGATGAAGATTTACTTAGTGTTTTTGACAGAATCGGCAGAAATGCTCAAGCCAAAGGATTAACCGAAGAAACTCTAGAAGAATTACTCGCCGATGAATCATAAACTAATTGTCATTGACACAAATGTTTTACTTAGTGCTGCTCTAAGTCGTAATGGAACAGCCCGTAAAGCCCTAGATAAAGTCTATAAAGAATTCAAAATTGCTCAAAGCAATGAAATTTATCAAGAATTAAACACACGAATTTACAAACGTAAGTTCGATAAATATATCTCAGATGAAGACCGACAAGATTTTTTGGACATAAGTAGAGCGGCGTGAATAATTCAAGGTTTGTAGTAAGGACTTTAGTCCTAATTTGACGGCTGTTCGCGCAGCGTTCCCGTAGGGTAGCCCTCTCTACGAGACGCTATGCGAACACTACGAACTCATCTCAAGATTTTTTACATTACTTAATCTACTTTGATTTATTCTCACCTACTTACTTAGTTAAAAAATACAGTCAATTTATAGAAATAAAATCTCAAATAAACACCTGTAGAGATCCAGATGACAACAAATTTTTATAACTTGCTAAAGATGCCAATGCAGAATTTTTAATCACAGGAGAGCAAGACCTTTTATCACTCAAGACCCTAGCCGAATATCAAAATCAGATTATTACTCCCAGAGACTTTCTTGACCTTGATTAATTCATCTTTAATCCTGTAATTAGTTCAGATGGAAGGTTGTAACTCTAAAGGTTTGGATGGAATGATGTACATTAATTTTGCACCGTCTAGTTTAATTTCTGTAGACGGAGTTAATTTAAGCCAGTCATGAAAGCTGATTCCTAATTGGGAAATTGCTTGTACTTCTGTTTGGTAAGATTCAAAGCGGCGATTGGTTTCAATCATAGATTCCATTAGCTCCAAAGTTTTAGGAAGACGTGCATAAATTTGCGGTTTAGGATCATCCCAAATTGCTTTTCCTACCCAATCTATCTTGGAATCCCAAATTGCTGCCGGTATCGATTCTACCCACTTCCAGTTATTCGGGTCTTGAGCCAATATAAATAGATTCATCCGTTGCATATCAAAGACTGCATTTTCATCCAAAGTTGGGTCGAGCCATTGGTAAATTCGGGTTAGCCTCCGCAAATCAATCTGACCCCTGAACTGAGGCTGTAAGTATACTGCTGGGTTAAAAGTAAGCAGAAGCTTAACATATTTATGAATATGAGAACGAATAACTATTGACCCTTCTTGGAAGCGGCGAAGTGCGGTTTCGTGTTCTTCTAATTCAAGATAACAACGTGCTTCAGCTAGGTAGGCTAAAGATAAAGTCAGCAGATATTCATCAGCAATTTGGCTTTTTTGCTCAATTTCGATATCAGTATATTCAGTGTAGATATGCTGTGCTTCTAAAAATCGGTTAATAGCTTGTAGTGCGCTGCTTCTACGATTTTCAATTTTGGTCATTGTAAAAGCATTATTTGCTAATTCAATTGCAGCACGAAAATTTGCATAGAAACTAAGGTCGATTTTATGATTAATGTTATTTAACAGTTTTTGCGCTTGTTGTAAGCGTTGTTCTAATTCTTTTAAGCGTTGTGCTATCACAGCAAAGCCTATAACTGAGACACCAAGGTTAAGTATACTGACTGCACTAGTTACCTGCAAAATTCCTTGAGTTAATAGCATACTTCGCCCAAGTTCCCCTAACTGATTTCCAGTAGGAGATCCCTGCTCCCGTAACCACGTAACGATATGTTTGCTTCCTACTTCTCGGATTACACCTCCAACCCTTTCCAATGTTCCATCTGCAATTCCTTTAATGATCCAATCAGCAAGCATAAAGGTTACTGTCACTGGTAAAGTCATAATCTTCTCCAAGTTGATAAATACTCAGTAGGGCTATATCTGGCAAAAAATCGCTTGGATTCTCCGCAGCAAATAACCACGCTTGACTCAGTATTCCCAATTTGAGTTCTATTTTCTCTAATAGCGATCGCTCTTTTGAATGAACCGCCCACGCCAACAAAGAAAAGCGATCGCCTAAATCTCATCTAAGTCCGATAGGGTGTAAAGATGGGAGTAAATATGAATTATGCTTAGTGGAATTAAACAAAAGGCTATTGTCGGAAAAAATGGCAAGATTGAACTGTCTGCAACAGAATTGCCAGAAGGAACTGTTGTAGAAGTCATCGTGTTAGTTGAAACACCAACTGAAGAAGATGAAACTACCTATCTTCTGAAATCAGAAACTAATAAAAAACATCTGCTCAAAGCTTTAGAAAATGTAGAAAAAGGGAATCTAATTTATGTAGATTTAGATGAATATGAAAAAAATTACCTTTGAACCAGAAGCTTTTGAACAATTAGGTCAGTGGGCAACAGAAGACAAAAAAAATGTCTAGCTTTGCCATTGGGCGTTCACGAAGTGTGCCGTAGGCATTCGCCTCCTGTTCAATATTATAAATTAGTAAACAGAGTTGATTAGTTTGAATGACAGATTGAATAAATGGAAGTATAAAAAACTCATTGTAAACAGTACTAGGAACTGCTAAATATAAAGTGCGATTAGCTTCTTGTTTTTGTAAAGCAATTCGGTAAATGATAAATTGTCCTAATGCAGCGTAAAATTCTGTTATTTTTGACGGACTCAAAAAAATTTTAATTTCAACAGCTATCAAAAAATATCATTAATAACGCCCAACGATCATCTGTTTTTCCTAAGCTGATGTGCAGCTAAATTGTATAACACAAAAACGTAAAATTATTGTAGTGAGGGCATCTTGCCCGCATCGCATATACAAATTAAATACGCAACATATCTTCAATGCCCCATGCCCAATTCCCCATGTCCTAATTGCATACTTCTATGTAATCAGAAGTATCTACACCAACCTAAACAACTCCCCTGACAGGTTAAACTAGGTCTGGTAACAGCTGCTCCACGTTCCTTATGAGGCTTTTATGGGAGCTAACCTCAAACAGATTGCCAACTATTTAGATAACCTTGGTTGGGACTACCGTTTTGATGATGAAGAAGACAGAATTATAACAGGTGTGGAGGCTGATAACTTAGAAGATTTTCTAATAGTTGTTCAGTTGGATGAGGAGGGAAAATTTTTCCGGGTATTTGCCCCTCAAGTTCTGGCAGGAATTCAAGATCATCCTCACAAGGGAGTTATCCTACAAACGATGCTTGCCATTTCCTGGGAAACCAAAATGTTGCAATGGGAGTATGACCCATCTGATGGTGAAATTCGTGCCATTATTGAGTTTCCTTTAGAAGACTCGATTCTCACAGAAAAGCAATTTCACCGTTGTCTGAGTGGTTTAATTCAGATTGTGGATGGGATAGCAATACCTCGCCTGAAAGAAGTGATGGCAACAGGTCTCGATCCGGGGAATATAGAACTTGGTGAAAGACTGTTACTCAGTATCCAGGAAGAAGCCCCAGGATTACTAGATTTGCTAGAAAAGGCAATGGAGGCGCGGAAAAAAAGAGGAAGTTTTCCCAACGACTGAGACGGATCATCACTTAAATAGCTATACTCCAAAGTGATACCCTCACTATATACTGAAATTTTCTGGGGCTGGATATTATGACATCCTATGCAACCTCCTCTGCCAAAGCGGAAATGAGTGAACTACGGCGGTTGAAAGGCTTACTACCGCCAGAATTACAGAGCTGGGTCACGGTTGAAGGCACAACTGAGGTCAATCCACCCCTGGTTCGCTGCGAAGAAATTGGTAAAGACCAGGTAGAAATTCAAATTGACTTGGTGAAATGGGATGCCCTCGCAATGGATCAGCGTAATCTGCTGTTCTGGCATGAAGTTGCTCGCGTTCAAAATGACACAATTCCTAAAGATGGTTGGGAAATGGCAGCACTAGCCATCGGTTTAGGTGGTGCTGTAGGCGAATTGTGGGTACAAGATGGATTGCTGCTGGTGTTAGCTTTGTCGCTGTGTGGTGTGTCAGGCTGGCGACTGTACCAAAAGAATAGTGGGGAAAAGCAACTGAGAGAATTGCTCAATGCTGATGAGAAAGCGATCGCTTTAGCAACTCGTTTTGGTTATAGCCTCCCCAATGCCTACAAGAGTCTCGGTAGCGCCTTGAAAACCCTGATTGACAATACTCCTAGTAAGCGCCAACGATCGAAATACGAAGCAAGACTCTCTGCCCTGAAGCGCAGTGCCAATAAAGCAAAAGCTAAATCCAAAACTCCAGATGAAGGCGGGTTGTAATTAGTTAGTCATTTGTCATTTGTCATTAGGAGTTAAGAGGTAGGAGTTTGGAGTTTAGTGTGAAATCTAAACTTCAAACTCTGCCTTTGGCTGGGAATGCCTGCTGAGGCGGCGGCTGCTTTGCTGATTCGCGGCAGCAATGACTATTTCATGGAATCTTACTTTTTTCTTGACTACATCTTTATCAAACTCAAATTTTACAGAAGCTTTTACAGTTGGTTAAGCATCTTATGCGTCTGAGGGATCACACGCACGTGCTTTACAAACCCCTTCATCAAAGCTTGCCAGGTCAAAACTTGATCGGCTGTAGGTGCAAGCATCGGTATTGGGGAGAATTGTTCAGATACTGCCAAAGGCGTAACAGGTTGTAAAAATACTGAGATATCTGGACTAACCTCTGCCACCAACGAAGCTGAACGTTCCAACTCGGCTGGATCTGTGTTTTGAGACACAATTATCTTGACAAAAACATTTAAATATGAATCATGACATAATTGGAGAAATTTAGCATGTTCTTGCCAATGGCTTTCACCGCTAACACTGGGCAATTTGAAATCCATACCCACAGAGTCTAAATAGGGAAGAATGATCGCTAGTTGTTCTGGGCGATGTCCGCCAGTTTCTAAGTATATGGGTAAACCAGTTATGTCTCGTACTTGGGGTAGAAACTGCGTTAAAAATGGGGCATGAAGAAGTGGTTCGCCTCCAGTTAAGCTAATGCTATCGTGTAGAGAAGGTAGATTTTGCTGTTTTACCCATTCGATTAATATGGGTAAAGAGACAGGGTTAGAGTGGATTTCAAAGTCGCGCAATCCAGGCGATCGCTCTATCCGACAAGTAGCAGGTGCATTCCAAGTTTGGGCACTATCACAAAAGTGACAGCGCAAATCACACAAGGCAAAACGAATAAATATCTGACGCGTCCCTACATTCAGTCCTTCCCCTTGAATGGCAGAAAAGACCTCAACTAGGCGTGCGGTAGGTGTAACCGTAGTTTTAGCAATCATAAGATGAGAGCAACGCGATCGCGCTGCGTCGGCACAACAGCAAGGATGTTTTTTGGCTTCTTGTTCTATTGTGAATCGTCGCTAGCGATCTCCAATCTCAGCCCCGGTAAATAAAAATTAGTCCTTATTAATACTGATTCCAATATTAGGTTAGGTAATTTTGGAGGACAAAATAATGTTTGGCAGATTACATTATACATGGCAACGAAAGTGCAGAGCTTCATGACTAGCCAACCGACAGAGGTCGATTTTCCAGTTAATTCCCTAAACGACACGACTATAATGCAGGTGCCCGCGCGGTTGAGCGTGCTGGAGGCTTTAGGCTTTAAGCAAAGCTGCCAAAGCTTAATCCAGCACAATTTACATCCTAAACAAATCATCATCGACTTTCACCAAACTACTTTTATGGATAGTAGTGGTTTAGGTGCCCTGGTCAGTAATTTTAAATATGCCCAGACTAAAGGAATTACATTAACACTGCGGAATGTAACGCCTCAAGTCATGGCAGTCTTAAAACTTACGGGATTGGATCAGGTTTTTCCCTTAGAGTCGGTTGATGATGGGTTGTTAATAGAACCAGAAGACTTAGTAGATAATCGGAAGACTACTTCCCGCAAAGTAGAGCAGTTACCCACTACTCACCCTTCTGTGGCATCTTGGATGAAACGGTTCTTAGACATTGTGGGGTCTATGGTCGGTTTATTAATTACAGGAGTTTTATTTATTCCGATTGCGATCGCTATTCAAATTAACGATCCCGGCCCGATTTTATTTTGTCAAACCCGTTGTGGTTGGATGGGGAAACGGTTTGAGATTTGGAAATTCCGCTCTATGTGTGTGGATGCAGAAGCGAAAAAATCTCAAGTTAAAAACCAAGTGCAAGGTGCATTTTTCAAGAATGAGAATGACCCCAGAATTACCAAGGTAGGACGTTTTTTACGGCGCTCTAGTTTTGATGAATTACCCCAATTTTGGAACGTACTCAAAGGAGAAATGAGTTTAGTAGGCACTAGACCACCTACACCTGATGAAGTGGAACGCTATGAAGTACCAGAGTGGCAACGTTTAGATGTTAAACCCGGTATGACTGGCGAATGGCAAGTCAATGGACGTTCTACAGTCCGCAGTTTTGAAGATGTCATTCGCCTAGATTTGCAGTATCAAAAAAATTGGAGTTTGGTGTATGATTTAAAGCTAATTTTCAAAACTATAGCTATTCTATTTAATAGAAACAGTGGTGCTGTTTAGCTAACTACCCTTATTCACAATTTTTTTGTAACTCCCAACTCTCACAATAATTGTTAGATATACCCAAGCCCATAATCGGCTTGGGTATATTTTAGATTTCTACAGCACCAAGTAAGTGCAATTATCCTACAGCTTTCTGAATACCTACTACTTCACCCTGCTGCACTTCTGGCAACAAACGCTTCACGCCTTGCTTAACAAATGCTTGCAAAAAACCAATCTGCTGATTTTGCTGAAATACTTTTTGCAATGTTTGCCGCAAATTCTCCAAATTCAAACCAGTTCCAGAATCTATTGCTATTTCCTGCTGTTGGAAATATTCAATTAGACTTAACCCTGCGACTCTAGTCAGATAAGCTGCACTTACTCCTTGCACTACGCCACCAGCAACAAAGGTAACGGCATTACTTTTGAGAACAGTACTAATAGCCTTTGTAGAAAGCTCAACTAAACCCAGTTTCAACATCAAACTTCCCATTGTTCCAGCTATAGTTTGTGCCTGTTCCAAGGAAAATTTCTGCTGATAGATATTACCCAAATCCATTACCATCTGAGCATTTATTGCCGCAGTCGCCAGAATATCAAGGGCTGGGACTGGATTAGCAAAGGCAGCAGCCGCAGCTATCCATTGATATTGTTCAATAATTGGGGTGGCGCGATCGCGTCTGGTTCCATTTAGCCAGTTTTTCGCTTCAGCTTTCAACAATCCGGCTTTCCTCATGGTTGTTACCCAAACTAGCCGTTGTCCCTGCTGTGCCAAAACTTCACCCAACTGCTGCGTCAACTGCTGGATATCTGCTGCTGGTTGTTCCATCCACTCTTGTACAACACCATCAGCTTCATGCTTTCGGACTTTGATAGCAATGGGAGAGGCGGCTGTTGCAACTACATTTCCCTGCATTCGCTGTTTCAATGACAGCAAGATACTGGCGCTTTCATCGGCTAAATACTGGTCTTGTTTGTTGAAAACCAGGATTGTGGGCTGATTTGCTGCTTTTAGCTGCTGTAAGGTTTGAAATTCTGAGTCTGTCAAATCACCGTTTGTCAGAAACAGAACAAAATCAGATTTTGCCATTTCTGCTAGAACAGCTGCATCTGAATTATCCCCAGTTTCTCTAAACAAAGGTGCTGTCTCTTCTAAAGACACCAAATTTTGTGTCTCTAGATTTTGCTTTAGCACTTCAATTAAGGTGCTTTTACCTACGGATTTCCCGCCAGTCACAGCCACTTTAATTTTTTGTCTATCTAATTCCAGCAACAATTGGGCAACTTGTTCTCGTAGTGTCGCTAATGCTGGATGGTTTTCTGATTCTTGTGCCAATTGGTTAATTACAGTTTCAGTTTTAGCGATCGCACTTTCCACAGTCGGCCGATCTACAAGCATACTATTTAGCTGCTCTAAACTGTCCTTCGAGCGATTTTGCTGGAATAACCACAAACCACCGCCTACAGCTAAGGCACTCAACAAACCAAACTCACCCACCTGCACTATGGATTCGTGCCAACTGTCCAACATCCACAGAGAAAAGGACAGTCCCAATCCTCCCACTAAAATTGGTCGCTGCAACTTCACAACCATGATTCTCCGCGCCTTTTAGATGGCTATTTCTTCCAGAATAGATTAAAAACCTGCTTCTGGGAATTGAACAGGCGATCGAACACAACTTTCTTTACCTAGAGATGCCTGTAAAATTAACTCCCAACCAATCACCACGATCAGTAAATCAACTTAATTAAACATCAAATACTACAATTCTACGCAAATCTTTACTAAGCTAACATTAAGTTATCCCAAGAGTCTAAGATTTATAGGAGAAATAAATATGAATACAAAACTGGTTGAATGTATAGCCCAGATTATTTTATCCTTATCTGAAGAAGAACGCCAACTTTTAGAAACAAAAATTACTGCCGCAGCGCCATCTTTGAAAGTTCCGCAGTCAATTCAGCAAGATATATTAGACTTAGAGAATCGCTTAAAAACATTTGAAGCAAAATATCAGATGTCATCAAGCAGTTTTTACCAGCAATTTAAAGCTGGTCAATTAGGAGATGCAATAGACTTTTTTGAGTGGAGTGTATTTTATGAAATGTGGAATAATACACAAAAACAATTAGCACCAACTCAGAGTTAATTTCCTGATGGAACTCCAGGATTATATTACCAGTGTCAAAACAAAACTGAATACAAGTTCAGTCGTCTATGCAGTTATAATTGTTGATGAAAGAACTCTACTGAATCGGGGTTACTTTCGCGCCAGATTAACTTTAAAAAACGGTGATTTTCTGGAAATTGCTGAGTCTTTTACTATCATAGAAGGACATTTTTTTACCCTTGGTTATCGTTATCAATGGATGGATGAAACCAAGAAAAAATTGAGAAAGCGTTGGGATAGCGTAGAACATTTTCCCAACTTACCTAACTTCCCACACCATGTCCACATTACCGAAGAATCCAACGTAGAACCGAGTCAATGTCTAAATATTCTAGAATTAATTGACTTGATTGAAAATCTCTTGATTGGGAAGCTATAAACCAATAAACCTAATTAATTCGTCAATTTAACAACCTCACTAAGCAAGATCATAGCGTAATGAAAAAATATAATTAAAGCTTGTCTTTAATCTCTTTCCAAACATGGATAACACCTTCAATCCAGCCTTGGGTATAAATTTCAGATTCAAAGTAGTCCTCTTCTAGTTCATATCTTTCCCACCTAAAATGATCGATCCACATCTTTACAGTTGGTTCGTTTTTAATTCCGGGAATTGACTCCTCTATATCCCCCCCCTCACCAATATACTTAAGTGTTAGATAATCTAGTTCCTCCGTTGCGTCTATTAATCCATCCTTGAAACCAGCTTGCTTCCACTTAGCACTAGCTTCCTGCTTTTGTTTTCGCAACCGTGCGATCGCTTTTTCCATTGCTGGAATATCTGTCCTTACCTTAATTTCCTCAATCTGAACTGCTAAATCAATTGCTTGTTGACATACACCAGAAATGTTAAGGCTCTCCTTAAACATCTGCAAACGCTCGTGGAGATTATCGGGAAGTGTAATTGTGATTCGTTGAGCCATATTCATACATACCGCCTTAATTAGTACATACTTATAGTTGTAGTATGTACTGCAAAAGTTTGTCAACACTAATCCAGTATTTGTTAGATAGTAAATACTAATTTTGCAAGTATTTACTAATCTTCTTGAGAATCGTTAAACGCTACTTAAAACAAAACCCTGTAATCTGAAAAGATTACAGGGTTTTATTATCATTCATTTGGTGGCGGGAAGTGGATTTGAACCACTGACCTTCGGGTTATGAGCCCGACGAGCTACCAGGCTGCTCTATCCCGCGTTGCTCTCGACTTATTTATAGTAACCTATAGTCAAGAGTTTGGCAACTACAAAAACGATAATTCTCCAATTACTTCTAAACGCGTGTATTTTCCCAAGGTGGCAAACTTTTCTGAAAGGCTTTCGGCGGCGCTAGGACTAATCCAACCCATTTGCTTGAGTAAGTGAATAGCAACGGCATGTTTGGCTCGTTTTGCCCCATCCATGACTTTGATTGCTAATCCTAAGCCTTCACCGAGTCTACCAATGCACTGCACTCCTTCAGCACCACTTTTACTGACTAGTTCCCCTGGAGTTAAACGCATCAGTTCCGTATCAAATTCTCCATCTCCTGCTACCATTGCGGGGTGATGAGTCATAGCCCGGACGATGCGCTCCATATCCAGATTGGTACTAGAGGCTAGCAGCGCATATAAAGATGCCATGTGACCAAGTTGCATCACATAAGTGGGTGCGCCACAGTCATCATGAGCATTGATAAATTCTGCGGCTGGCATTCGCAGTAACTCTGCTACTTTGCCCAAAATCAATTGCTGTATTGGGTGCTTGCGATCCAAGTAGTTATTTAGGGGCCAACGGCGTTGCTGACAAACAGCTAACATTCCCGCATGTTTTCCAGAGCAATTGTATTCCAAAGGACTGTGTTTACCTTCAGGAATTGGACACTGGAGGATAGTGGGGTCAAGATCGGCACGCCACAGGATATTAAATACCTGTCGGACTTGATCTATGCTTCCTTTATGGGAACTTGTGATAATTGCTAAGTCGCGATCGCTAAGGTCATAGCGTTCCAGTGTTCCTGTTGTAGTGACAGCGAGTGCCTGAAATGGTTTGAGCGCTGAACGGATAAATGCAGCAGTTTCAGAATTTCCGGCAACGGTTAAAACCCGTCCTCGTTCATCGCATACAACGGCTTGGACTATATGCCTGGATTCAGTAATACCTTCCCGCAGCAACCGGACTTCCAGTGCTGTGGCTTGAGTTCGTTTTCCCATTGTCATGGGTTTATATTTATTACCTTTTTTAATTAATTTAGTCATTGGTCATTAGTCATTAGTCCTTAGCTAATGACTAATGACCAATGATTAATGACTCTTTAAAACAAATGCCAAACTATCGTACCAGTAACGTACATTCCCGCCAAGCCAGCAAAGGTAAATTGTAACCGCCGCAGAATAGGTTTGATTTCGTATGCAACAATTAAGCGATCGCGGTTAAGGATTTCCTGTGGTTTCGTCCAAGTTTGGCCGTCGTACCAGCCGGACTCTTCATAAAATACTGTGGGACTGCAAAGGCGATCGCACACGTAGAACCAGCCTAAGTACAACCTTACTAGTGCCAGTACCACCCCGACACTGGCGGCGGCGGCACCACAAAGGATAAAATGTGCAATATATTTGTGGGGAGGAAAACTTGCTGCGGCCACAGGGGCTGCGATCAGCCAAGATAAACCCCAAATCCAAGCTATTTTCGTGATATAATCGCGCAAATCTAAAGTGCTATCACGAAATAGCCAGGAAGTTTTTAACTCTTCGTACTCATTGAGTGGTTGTTGGTCTATGGGAACTGGGCAATTTGAAACCGAAGACCTAATCATGTTTGCTTACCTTCACCCTCATCAGATTCTGGAAGGGAAATACGTTCTGCATGAATCCAAAACGCTTCTAAATTATAAAACTCCCGTTCTTTGGGCATCATGATGTGAACGATCACATCACCGTAGTCTTGTAATACCCAACTCCCCTCGATTTTTCCTTCTGTCCTTATGGGACGACGTTGTAACTCAGTTTCAACTTTTCCTTCAATTGCTTGAGCGATCGCTCTGACTTGTACCCTAGAATAGCCAGTCATCATCACAAAATAATCGGCTAAGTAAGATACCTCTGCTACTTTGAGCAATAAAATCTCACCTGCCTTGCGGTCTGATGCAGCTTCTGCGATTGTCGCAGCTAATTTTCCGCTCTCCTCTTCGGTATGGGCATGGCTCTCTACCACACTCTTCGTCAGTGGGACAGATTGTAATGGGAAATTTCCTTGGAAATAATCAGTCATTAAACCTCAGGTGCTTTTTTCCTTTTGAAACAATTGTTTACATTTACTTACAAATCACAAACAATTGATCTGACAAATGTGTCAATAGGTTTTTTTGAATACTAACAAAAAAACAGGTGTTTATGGGGACTAGTTTAATAATTGCTATCTACTAAAAACTACAATACAACACAGCAGATTTATGCCTGGTCGACCAAAAGTATGACTGGTATAAATGATTTATTAGTACCACTGGATACCAACTAATTCCTGTTGTCTAGTTAAAAAACTGATGTTCTCACAGATTGAATGAAGTGAAGCTGTGGAATTTTGGGTTCAAAACGCACCTAAAAACTAGCTTGTCTATTGCTCAATATCTTTGGGTTAAGCCTTTTTTCCTTCCCTCTGCTTCAACAGATACATTTCCTTAACCCAAGCGTATTGGTCTATTGCTGTATATAAGTTAACCACCCTCAAAATCTGCTGCTATTTAGAGAGTGAGGGTATAATTGTGACTTTACGGAGTCGATGCACCCTCATGGGCTTTCTGCTCTAGATACTGTAACTCTTGTAGACTGAATTGCTCCATGCTCTGCTGTCAATGAGTAAAACAACGACTCATACTGATTTAAAGCTTGCTCAAAAGCATAGTTTTCAACGGCATATTGGCGACTTTTATAACCCAGAGTTTTGACTTTTTCGGGGTTTTGGTACAAATCTAAAATTGCCATTGCTAAAGCTTGGGGATCTTCTGGAGGAACGATCGCTCCGCCGCCACTTTGCTTGATTGCTCTTGCTGCTGTACCATTATCAGGCACAGAAGCAACTAATGCCGCTCCACTAGCAAGTAGTACTTGAATTTTTGAAGGCATATTGAAAGATACAACATTTTTCTTTTGCACTACCAAGCCAACATCGGCAGCTGCCAACATTTGTGGCAAAGATTTGCGGGGTTGAAATGGCAGTAACAAAACATTATCTGCGCCACAGTCTAGACATTCTTGTTGCAATCGCTGTAAACCTTTTGCCTCTCCAACGATGACAAAAACAATATCTGGGATATGGCGCAACACAGAAGCAGCTTTGATAACGCTTTCTAAGCCTTGGGTTAGGGCAATGTTACCAGAATAAAGAACTACAAATTTGCCATTTAGATTATGTGCTTCGCGGAAAGGGTTATTTTCTTTAGGCAAAGGGCGGATAAAATTTATATCAACCCAGTTGGGAATTTGCACAATTTTGTTAGCTTCTACGCCTTTAGATCGCAAATTCTCCACAAACCCATCGGCGATGACACTAATTTTACTGGCAGTGTGGTAAGCAAATTTTTCCAACACTGTAAATAACTTTATAAGCAATTTATTTTTCAGTAGACCGACATGGATGGCTGCTTCTGGTAATATATCTTGTAGATTTAAGATTACAGGACAAGCACGTAACCATCCTAAAAGAGCAACTGGTACACAGCTTGGCAAAGATGGCGATGTTGAGAGAATCACATCTGGATGCCAACCTAAGAGTGCAGGCACAAAACTAGTAACAACAAAACTAGCGTCTAGTAACACCCGATCTAATAGGTTGGGTTGGGGGCGAATCCAAACGTAACTGCGTTGGATTTGAACGCCATTTTTATTTTCGTTGACATACCACTTGCCCCGATATTCTTGGTAAATTTGACGCTCAGGATAGTTCGGCATAGCGGTGACTACGCGTACTTCATGCCCACGCTTCACTAGTCCCTCTGCTAATTCAGTCATCAGTGGGGCAATACCAATTGGCTCTGGATGGTAGTTGTAGGAGTAAATTAAAATCCGCATAAAAGTTAGTCTGAAGTACCCCGGTTTTTTGTTGAATGACAAATATTTGTCTTCAACATTGTTTTAGAGTTTAGAAACTCCTATATTTAATTGTGACTTCAGACTTTGTGTCTGTCAGGGATTTTCCTTAAAGATTGAGTAAACTTTCACGTTAAGTACTTAGAGAAAATGTGAATTTTCTTGACTATTTAAGCAGTCCTAAAATTGTTCTTTTTTAATTGGTACGTAAGTAAAAACCCTAAATTTTCCGATATTAATTAAGACTGTTTCATAATATTAGTTATTGAATGAGCGATCGCCCTTGTATTTTCTCTTTTTTTGCTGGTTCAGGATTTCTAGATTTAGGTTTTGAAACTAGCGGTTTTAATATTGTCTACGTCAATGAAATTTTTTCACCATTTATGGCAGCATACCGTTATTCACGGCAGATTCTCAATCTGCCGTTGCCAGAATATGGGTATTATGACGGAGAAGGAGGAGATGTAACCCAACTTCTCGAAGGTTTACAAATACAACATCTCCGCGAGTTAGTACAAGACTGCCGTAAATCTAATAATATTGTGGGTTTCATTGGCGGGCCTCCCTGTCCTGATTTTTCGATTGGCGGTAAAAATAGAGGACGTTTAGGAGATAATGGCAAGCTTTCCGCTTCTTATGTTGAATTAATTTGCCGAAATCTCCCAGATTTCTTTTTATTTGAGAACGTTAAGGGGTTGTGGAGAACGACTAAACACCGTTTATTTTTTGAATCACTCAAGAAACAATTACTAGAAGCAGGCTATATATTAACAGAACAGTTAATTAATGCTATCGAATATGGTGTACCCCAGGATAGAGAAAGAATTATTCTCATTGGTTTCAGAAATAACTTTATCAAGGATATAGGAATAGAAATCGTTAGTAAGAGTTTACTCACTGAAGGAACTTTTCCTTGGGGAAATCACATTTTATATCCTCAAGAAAATGTTTTTTCTTACCCTTGGCGTAAGTGCGATCCATTCCAAGAAAATTCTATAATACCTTGTCCTGAAGACATCCCTCAAGAATTAACAGTTGAATACTGGTTTATAAAAAATAATGTGCTGAAGCATCCTAATGCTGAAAACTGTTTTCAACCAAGGGCAGGTATTACAAAATTTGCTGCTATTGATGAAGGAGATGATTCTAAAAAGTCTTTCAAGCGTCTTCACCGATGGCGTTACTCTCCGACAGCTTGCTATGGAAATAATGAAGTACATTTGCATCCCTATAAAATCCGGCGGATTTCTGTGGCGGAAGCTTTAGCTATTCAATCTTTGCCGGAAAATTTTGTTCTTCCAGAGAATATGTCACTTACAAATATGTTTAAAACTATTGGTAATGGCGTACCATATTTGGCATCCAAGGCATTAGCTAAAACTATTGCTAACTTCTTAGGAATTGGTGTAAAAAATGCTGTTAATATTTATAACCTTACTAACCCTAATGTCAACTTAAACACTTATACTAATTCCGCAAAATCTACAAAACCAACATCCAAAATAAGTTAGCAGCTTGTTTTCAGGATAAACTCGTAATAAATATGGTTTAATATATATAAGAAATGTTTTAATTTTTTATAACGTTTAATAATCAATTACTGGCAGAAGACACGATGGCAGCAGACTATCCAGACATTGATATCGCGCCATTTATCGATCACTCCCTGTTAACGCCAACAGCTACTCCAGAGCAGGTTGAGCAATGGTGTGAAGAAGCATATAGATTTAACTTTGCGGCGGTTTGTCTGTTCCCCGCTAATGTCAAACAAGCTGTCGAACTCCTCCACGGTAAGAATCCGAAAGTGTGTACGGTGATTGGCTTCCCTTCTGGCGCGACAACTTCAGCAGTGAAGTTGTATGAGGCTCAAGAAGCGGCGGATAATGGGGCCACTGAGTTGGATGTGGTAATGAATTTGGGCTGGTTGAAAGCTGGTAAAACCGAAGAAGTCCACCGGGAAATCGCCGAAATTTGTGAAGAGACTGGGCAAACTGTCAAGGTAATTTTGGAAACCAACCTGTTGACAGATGCAGAAAAAAAAATAGCTGCTGAAATAGCTATGGAGGCGGGAGCAGCATTCTTAAAAACTAGTACAGGCTGGAATGGTGGCGCAACAGTGGCAGATGTGCGATTTTTGCAAGAATTGGCAAAAGAAAGAGTAGGAATTAAAGCCTCAGGTGGTATCCACACTATCAATCAAGCCCTAGACTTAATCGTAGCGGGTGCTACTAGATTAGGTACATCTCGCGGTATGGATTTGATCCGCCAGCGCGATAACCTGGGAAAGGGTGAATAGTCATTTGTTTCTCGTCCTGCCTTGCGGGAAACTGGTGGCACGTCTATGTCATTTGTCTTTTGTTCTAACCTAATGACTAATGACTAATGACCAATGACCAATGACCAATGACCAATGACCAATGACCAATGACCAATGACTAATGACTAATGACTAATGACTAATGACTAATGACTAATGACTAATGACTAATGACTAATGACTAATGAGTAGAACCTACAAAGCAACGGGAATTAATCTTAAAACTCAGGTGCTGGGAGAATCGGATAAAATAGTGACGATTTTGACACCAGAATTTGGTCTGATTCGAGCAGTCGCTCCAGGGGCACGCAAGCACAACTCCAGCCTGGGCGGTAGGAGTGGTATGTTCGTTGTGAATGAACTATTGATTGCGAAAGGGCGATCGCTTGATAAAATTACTCAAGCACAGACGTTAAAAACTTATCCTGGTTTAGCTAAAGATTTGGGAAAATTGGCTGCTAGCCAATATTTAGCAGAAATAGTCCTCTCTCAAGCTTTGAGCGAACAACCCCAAGAAGAACTTTATGAGTTGTTCAATGAACATCTCCATCGCTTAGAAGCCTTGTCTAGTGCAAATGCATCTGGTGTTTTAGCTCATCTGGCTCATGGGGTGTTTCACCTTTTAGCCTTAGCAGGAGTAACGCCGCAAGTGCAAGTATGCTGCTTATCTGGGCGCTCCCTCAAGCCAGACTTTGCAGACCCCAATTGGCAGGTAGGATTTAGCATACCTGCGGGAGGAACGATTTGCTTAGAAACTAGGGAACGTTTACGAAAAGAGGGAGAGAGAGGTATAGGGGGCCCCGAGTTCCCCATGCCCCATGCCCAAACAGTTGTTGTACATCGGCAAGAAATGCCTGTGATTTCTTGCCGTCTAGGTTCTATGGAACTGGCTTTGCTTCAACATCTGTCACAACCAGAGATAATGCAAATTGATGGTGCTAGAGACCATAACTGGTTATCTGTTGAGCAGATTTTGCGCCAGTATGCTCAATATCAATTAGGTCGCCCTATTCGCTCTGCTACCTTGATCGACTCTTATTTTGCTGCCAACCATGATGCAACCATCTGATTTGGATAAAAAAATCCTGCCTTTGTCACCAAGCCTCGTTAAAAAAGAGAATAGGGTATCAGATCCTACAATCAAGAATCACTTGAGTGCCATTTCAAAGTGTACACCTAGTCAAATCAATAGCCAAGAAATATCCCCAAAAGACGTTTCTAAAAACGATCAAAGTTGGACAGCCCAGATCCCAAAAACTAATGTTCCAAGTCCATCAGAAACACAATCTGAGGAAAAATTAACTAGTCCTGAGTTAGATAGCAACGGGCAGAGTTTGCCAGTAGCCACTATTCCAGAAAAAGAATCACCCAAATTAGATGGATCTGGTTCAGGTAGGGAAACTGTTTCGGGGAATATAGCACAGCAAGGGTTTTTACCTGTATTAAAAAACCCTAATTTCCTGGCTCTTTGGGGCGGTCAAGTTTTCTCCCAACTAGCTGATAAAGTGTATTTGGTACTGATGATTGCTTTGATTAATACTCAGTTTCAGGGTAGTAATCAGAGTATTAGTGGTTGGGTATCAGTTTTGATGATGGCTTTTACGATTCCAGCAGTATTGTTTGGTTCCGTTGCTGGCGTGTTTGTCGATCGCTGGTCAAAAAAGGCTGTGCTAGTAGCAACGAATATTTGGCGCGGTATCCTGGTTTTGTCAATTCCCTTTCTGTTGTGGTTGACTCATGACTGGAAACCCATAGGAATGTTGCCAGTAGGTTTTTTGATCATTTTAGGTGTGACTTTTTTAGTTTCCACACTGACGCAGTTTTTTGCACCAGCAGAACAAGCAGCAATTCCCTTAATCGTAGAAGAACAGGATTTACTCTCGGCAAATTCCCTTTATACGACAACGATGATGGCATCGGTGATTGTTGGGTTTGCTGTTGGGGAACCGTTGTTAGCGATCGCAGATGGACTTTGGTCGCAAATTGGTGGTAGTGGTAGTTTGGGCAAAGAACTTTTAGTAGGTGGTAGTTATGCGATCGCTGGACTAATTTTATTTCTCCTGGCAACTAAGGAAAAACACCACCACCCCGATACAGAATTCCCTCACGTATTCTCCGATCTGCGAGATGGTTTTGCCTACCTCAAAGCAAATCATCGCGTCCGTAATGCTTTGCTTCAGCTGATTATCTTGTTTTCTGTCTTTGCAGCATTAACTGTTCTAGCTGTTCGGATGGCAGAAATAATTCCCAACATGAAAGCCTCTCAGTTCGGCTTTTTACTAGCAGCCGGTGGTGTTGGCATTGCTGCTGGGGCAACAATTCTCGGTCAATTTGGTCAACGTTTTTCTTATACCCAGCTAAGTCTGTGCGGTTGTATGGGTATGACAGCATCCCTGATTGGTCTATCAATATTTACAACCCAACTGTGGTTAGTCCTTTTACTGGTAGCACTATTAGGTATCTTTGGGGCACTAGTGGGAATTCCTATGCAAACTGCAATTCAAACAGAAACACCTCCAGAAATGCGGGGTAAAGTTTTTGGCTTACAAAACAATGTAATTAATATTGCCCTCTCCTTACCTTTGGCATTAGCAGGGGTAGCAGAAACCTTTGTAGGATTACAGGTAGTTTTTTTGGGGTTAGCTGCGATCGTCTTTTCAGGAGGTATCTTAACCTGGTATAACTCACATAAATAGTTATCAGCTAAGAGGAGTTATTATTCATTAACTTGAAGTAATTACTAATTTCCTTAAAGCTTTTCTGTTCATGGTAAACTGTGGTCAGTGAAAATTTATCATATACTTGTGGGATATGAATCTGACATTAGTCAGAATAAGTTGTTTAAGTATCATAAATTAACAACTTATAAGTAAAATAAATAAAGCCATCAATCTTCTGGTTTAATAAGCTTAATAAGGCTTTTTAAACTAAAATATGGTGGAAATTTTTAATAAATAAAAAACCAGCAAGTATAGCTAGATAAAAGAAAAATCACAAAGGGCACACAAGTAATAGATTAAACCCGCTTTTCTTACAGCTAAATAAAGAATGCGTATAGCCTGGATTGGAAAAAAATCACCCTTTTGCGGCAATGTCACCTACAGTCGAGAAATTACCAATGCTTTGCTAGATAGGGGACATCAAGTTAGCTTTCTTCACTTCGCCCAGGAAGAGTCTGAACCTGACAATTGGCCGAATCTTCGAGAGGTTTCCCTCCCTTTCATTTACAAATCTCAGGTTTACACAATTCCCACTTTTAAAGCGACCAAAGTTTTAACAGATTCGCTGCGGGAAATTAAGCCAGATGTAGTACACGCTTCCTTGACGTTATCTCCTCTAGACTTTTTTCTACCGGAAATCTGTGAGGAACTGAGATTGCCTCTAATTGCCACTTTTCATACACCGTTTGCTGGCAAGGGGGCAAAGCTGGTATCGGGAACACAACTTTTGGCTTATCAGCTTTACGCACCTTTTTTAGTTAACTACGATCGCGTGATTGTATTTTCCCAAATTCAGCGAGAATTATTGGCAGGGATGGGCGTAAGGGAAGAAAATATTGCCGTAATTCCCAATGGTGTTGATACCGTTAAGTATTCTCCAGGATTTTCTCAAATCAAAGCAGAATTTAAAGCCGAACGCTTGTTTGTCTATCAGGGTCGCATAGCACCTGAGAAAAATGTTGAAGCCCTTCTCCGGGCTTGGAAGCAGTCTGCGATGGGGCCTGGTACTAAGTTGCTAATTGTTGGCGACGGCCCTTTAAAGTCTTCTTTAGAGCCGTTTTATGGTTCAGAATACGGCATTATCTGGTTGGGATTTGTTGCTGATGAAGACCGACGCATTGAGATTTTGCGGGGCGCAGATGTATTTGTTTTGCCTTCGTTGGTAGAGGGTTTGTCTCTATCTCTTTTAGAAGGAATGTCATGTGGGTTGGCTTGTTTAGCAACAGACGTGGGTGCAGATGGAGAAGTATTGGAAAAGGGCGCAGGTGTAGTTATTAGTACTAAAACAGCGCGATCGCAGTTAAAAACCCTTTTGCCTGTGTTGCAAGATCATCCAGAGTTAACAACTTTACTGGGGCAAAAAGCCAGACAGCGTGTATTAGACCGCTATACCCTCAGTAAAAATATTACTCTGCTGGAAGAACTTTATAAAGAAGTTTTAGCACAGCGACCTCTACCGCTAAGTCGGAGAGCGTAGGGAAGGGAAAAAGTGCGATCGCACTGTAAATCTTAAGATGGCAATGAGTGCGATCGGGTAAAATACAAATACCTAACTAACAATTCTCTTACCAGTTTTACAAGGCTATCTAGAGTTAACGAAATGAAGTATCATGCAAGTCAGATAAAGGTGAGAAATATCCCTGACTTAGAGCAGCTAGAAGATGGAAAGTGCTGCCGAACATACGTTTATTGCTTCACAAATCCGTTGCCTGAACAAAACGTTATTGACCAAATTGCAAATAGTTTGGAGAAGAGATTTACCTTTTCCAAGGAAGTATATGAGATTCCTGAAGATGTTGAAATTTGTGCATCTATTTTCATAGAGCGTTTACAAGATAACGAAGCCAGAGTTCGTGTTTTGACAAATCAACCAGAAGAAGTTTGCGTTTACATCTTTGGGACACATAATCTGCCACGCAAAATTGAGGAAAGGTTTGGAATTGTACAGTCGATTCAGGGGGAACAGCGAGAGACTTGGATTGACTGACTGACGGTAGGGTAGAACTTTTGGTTGGTTACTCTTCTAGGAGTCGCTGGATATCTTCTGACTTAACTTATGGGTGCTATGTATGTTTTTTTCTGGGCAATTATCGGCAAAAATTAATAAATTAGTTAGAATGAAATAATAAATAAAATTAAATTAAAGCTACAAAATCAACAAATGACTGCAATCATCGACATAAAAACATTATATGAATCCAATTACCTGCAATGGTTAGAGGAGACTATTAAATGTCTCAAAAATCGACAATTAGCAGACATTGACTATGAAAACTTAATAGAAGAATTGGAAGATTTGGCTAAAAATGAAAAAAGGCGAGTAAAAAGTTTATTAGAACAGATTATTAGACATTTATTACTTTATCAATATTGGGATTTAGAAAAGCCAAGAAATGCTAATCATTGGGCTGCGGAAATTATTAGTTTTCGGAACCAACTAAATGAAGATTTAAGTGCCAATTTACGCAATCATTTAGAGGAGAATTTCAGCATAATTTATAGCAATGCCTTAGATTATGTTAAAGCTAAAACGAATTTAACCAATTTACCTGAATTATCTGCTTATACCTTAGAGCAAATTTTGGATAAAAATTGGTTGCCTTAATCTTAAATTTTGATTCTTTGCGCGAGACATATTCATATTTTAACTCAGTAATACCATAAAATTAAGTCACTACAATTTATCAAATTCTTCTGGTTCTACGTTAGGCACTTTATTTAAAACTTGCTGAAATTTTTCCCAACTACCGCTTTTGGCTTTTTCTCCCAAATAGTCTTTGGTCATCCATGCGGAAACTTGTGCAGATAAAGCAATAGTTGCAAGTTGTTCAATAGAAATATTTTCTCTTGCTGCTAAAGCTTCAATTTGTTTATATAAAGATTCAGGTAGCTGTACATTTAAGTTAGTCATGGGATTTCTCCTACTATTTGTAAGAATTCTTTGGGTGAAACTACCCTCAGTCCAAATTTTTCTGCTGCTTGTAAATCTTTTTGATTGTAAGTGATAATAAACTCGGCTTGGCATTCAACAGCTAAATCGATGAGAAAATCATCATCAGGATCGCGTGCTACTGGCCGCCATAAATAGAAAATGCTACATCTATTAGCGATTCTACAAATAGCTTCAATAACGTTGTCAATATCTTCATCGCTCAATCCAAGCTGCTCTTTTTGTTGTTTCAGAATTTCTTCATACTCGAAGACTAAGGTGGTAGAGACATTGAACTGCCAACGCCTATCATTAAGAATTGTTAATAGTTTGTAAGATGCACCACGGTTAGATCGTAAACCAGAAACCAATACATTAGTATCAAGTACGAGTTGGTACGGATTTGTCATTATTTCGCTGTTAGTAGCATTTTTACCGTAGTGACCAGCTTGTAGTTTACCTATCGATCAATTCATCTTTGAATTATCCACTAAAGACCATCCTAAACTGGTTGGCTGTTCATAAACCCGTTTTAGAGTATTTACATCTCTGGGAGAAATAGGCGACGGGTTACGAACTTGGGAAAAGTATAAAGCATCAGTTTGTAGCGGACTATGACCCCAAATTCCTAGCGCATGACCAAATTCATGGCGGGTAGCTGCAATGAGATAATCACCTGTTTGACTGGGACTTAGCAAGATAGTGAAGCGGTGGGATAAAACATTGTTGCTGGTGTATAACTCGTAAGTAGTTTGTGCCGATCGCGCACGAGGTATATTGCTACCAGGGGAAATTTGTAGAGGTGGTGCTTTTCGTGCGATCGTAATATCAGCAATTTCTGGCTGTTCGACTATTGTTAAAGGTAAATAATTACTCCACTCGTGTACACCCTGCAAGACACCGTTAATCCATACTTGAGCTTGTTTTTCGTTAACGGTTTTTGGTGATTCTACATAAACTCGAATAGGAAATTGTGACCAAATTAAATAACCAACTTGGGTTGTTGTGACTTGGGAAAAGTAGTCACCACTGTTAGTACTATCTTGCCACTGTGCAAGTGTAGGCGGTAAGGGATGGGATTTTGGTGGAGATGAGAGGAGAGAAATTATTAAGTCTGAATATACAGATGTTGATATTTTTGTCAATCCGCTACTCGACTGGAGATTAGTAAAAATGATTAACAACCCTGTGCCAAGAAAAAAGGCAAGGGCTGTAATTAACCGTCGTGAAATTAAATTTATTAGGGTGTTAAGTATTGGGTGTTGGGTTATTTTCCCCATTGACCTATCCTTATTTAGGCAGCCAACCGGCACTTAAAACCACTGTTAAACCGAGAAAAATTACTGTCAATGCCCAAGTAATTCGGTTTAAGGTGTTTTCTGCACTTTTGGTACTGCTAAATAACTGGGCTTGTCCACCAATAGCCCCGATACCATCACCTTTGGGGCTATGCAGTAAAACTAAGATAATCAGACCGGTGGCGGAAAACGCCCAAATGCCTTGCACGATATTAGTAGCTGTCATGGTAGGAATCTCATTTATAACAATTTTTCAAAAACAGGAGTTAGGAGTTAGGAGTTAGGAAAGTTTTAATTCATCACTCTTCACTATTAACTCTTAACTCCTAACTCTTTTACAGTCCTACTTGCACGGGGGTGCGAGTGCGTTGCAGATCGTAATCTGCTGTTTTTAGCAGCGATCGCCCGGTCATTTCTGATGGTTGAGGCAGCTGTAAAATCTCTAGAATTGTGGGGGCGATGTCGGATAGCTTACCATCGCTTCGCAATTCGACATTTGTGCCATATCCAGGGATTTTGACTTTCTCGCCTTCTACCAAGATAAAGGGAACTGGGTTAGTAGTGTGGGCTGTCCAGGGATTACCCCCTTCATCTAGCATATACTCAGCGTTACCATGATCGGCAGTAATAATTGTTGTACCACCGGCTTTGATCGCGCTCTCTAATAAACGTCCCAAACAGCGATCGACTGTTTCAATTGCTGTAATGGTAGCGTCGATTTGACCAGTATGCCCTACCATGTCTGGGTTAGCATAGTTAATCACGACTAGAGAATATGTACCCTTTTGAATCGCAGCGATCGCCACATCTGTAACTGCTACTGCTGACATGGCTGGAGCATGATCGTAAGTTGCTACCATCGGGCTGCTTACCAGTTCACGATCTTCTCCAGCAAAAGGTTCCTCTAGACCCCCATTAAAGAAATAGGTGACGTGGGCGTATTTTTCGGTTTCGGCGGTGCGGAACTGATTCAGACTGTTATTGGCTATGACTTCTCCCAGAATGTTACTGAGATTCTGAGGCTCAAAGGCTACAGCCACGGGTAGGTCTGAATCATACTGCGTAAAGGTGACAAAGGACAGAGGTGTGATTTGCTGTCTTTCAAAACCATTAAACGTGGGACTAACTAAAGCTTGAGTCAGTTGTCTGGAGCGATCGGGGCGGAAGTTGAAAAATATCACCCCATCCCCTGGTTCTATTGCGCCCGGTGCAATTCGGATTGGGTTGACAAATTCATCTTTTACCCCTTCGGCATAAGATGCTTGCAAGATTTCTACAGCCGTGCGATTATCACCCGTACCATCTTGAGTCATCACGTCGTAGGCGCGTTTGACCCGATCCCAACGGCGATCGCGATCCATCGCGTAGTAGCGACCGCTAAGGGTGACTATACGCCCAATTCCGGCGCGGTCTATATAATCTTGCAGCAGTGCGATCGCTTTTACACCGTCAGTTGGGGCGGTGTCACGGCCATCTGCGATCGCGTGAATACAAACTTCTGGAATTCGCTGGTCTTTGGCTAAGTCAAGTAGTCCGAATAGATGGGTGATATGCGAATGCACCCCTCCCTCAGAACAAAGCCCGACTAGATGCAGCTTGCTATTCCGAGAACGAACTTCCTGGCAAATTTTGACAAGTGCTGGGTTAGAGGCAATAGAACCGTCTTCAACCGCATCGGAGATGCGTACTAGTTCTTGCGGTACAACTCGCCCAGCACCAATGTTCAAATGACCAACTTCAGAGTTGCCCATTTGACCCTCTGGCAACCCTACGGCTTTTCCTGATGTGCGGATGAGTGTATGCGGGTAAGCTGCCCATAAACTGTCCATAATGGGAGTTTTAGAAGCAACAATAGCGTTTCCTCGCTTTTCCTCGCAGTAGCCCCATCCGTCTAAAATGACTAGCACCACAGGAGCAACAGGTGCTTTGGTCATAGTAAAATTGCCCTTTACTTTTTGTAATACCCGAATGATACCATTGCTAATCCACGCCGCAAGTGAATTTTTGCTTATTAACTTCTTTTATGAAGGACTTGCGGTTTTTTGAAATATTTTCTAAATTTTAGTAGTTTTTCTATGATGTTTTAGGACGCTAATAAAGGAGTGATTACTTAGTAGTAGCGTTTTAGCACTACTACTAAGGTAGTATCTAATCCTTTATTTCCTTTTGGTGGAAGCTTTTGCAGCTTTTTTAGCAGCTTTTTCGGCTTCGATCGCAGCTAACTTTGCTTGTTCTTTTTCTTCGGCAATTTTCTGGAGATAGTAATGATAGTCTCCTAAGTAAACGCGGAATTCACCATCACGAATTTCGACGATTTTATTTGCTACTTGAGAAATAAAATAGCGATCGTGGGAAACTACAATTGCCGTACCATCATAATTTTTCAGCGCTTCTTCCAGCATTTCTTTAGCTGGAATATCTAGGTGGTTTGTCGGCTCGTCTAAAATTAGTAAGTTGGCGGGACGTAAGAGCATTTTTGCCAACGCCAAACGAGCTTTTTCTCCTCCACTTAATGCCCCAACTGCCTTAAATACAGTATCACCAGTGAATAAGAAGCGTCCCAAAAGCGTGCGGACTTCTTGATTATCCCAGTCTGGAACTTCATCGTGAATAGTTTCCATGACAGTTTTCTTCAAATCTAAGGCTTCAGCTTGATTTTGCTCAAAGTAACCAGGAATAACATTATGATCGCCTAATTGAACACTACCTTCTGTGGGTGGTTCCATACCCATAATTACGCGCAAAAGGGTAGATTTCCCAGCACCATTGGGGCCAAGAAAAGCAATGCGATCGCCTCTTTCAATTAGGAGATTTGCCGATAAAAACAGGATTTTCTCACCATAAAGATGAGTTAAATCTTTAATTTCCACTACTTCGCGTCCACTGCGGGGTGCAGGGGGAAAACGGAAGTGTAGAGTTCTCATACCACCAACGGGTGCTTCAATGCGCTCGATTTTGTCGAGTTGCTTTTCCCGGCTTTTTGCCTGGGTACTGCGGGTAGCACTGGCGCGAAATCTATCAACAAACGTTTGCTGTTTCTCTAATTCTTTCTGTTGACGTTCGTAAGCACTCAGTTGTGCTGATTGACTTTCGGCTTTTTGTTCCAAATATGCCGAGTAATTACCAAGGTAGCTAGCGGAAACGCCGCGTTCCGTTTCCACAATTTGGTTGCAGAGGCGGTCAAGGAATTCCCGGTCATGGGAAACTATTACCATCGGCGTAATCAGCCCTCTGAGGTAATTTTCCAACCACTCAATGGTTTCTAAATCTAGGTGGTTAGTCGGTTCATCCAGCAGCAACAAGTCGGGTTTTTGCAGCAGGATTTTACCCAAACTCATCCGCATTTGCCAACCACCACTGAAGGCACTGACGAGGCGATCGCCATCTTCTAGCCCAAACCCCATTTCTGGTAAGATTTTCCCGATGCGTGCATCTAAGTTGTAGCCATCCAAGGCTTCAAATTTGCGCTGCAAGCGATCCAATTTGTCGATCAGTCGATCCAGTTCCTCTGGGTTAGCCGTTTCCATCTCTTGTGGTATGTGCGCCAGAGATAACTGTACTTCGTTGGCTTCTTTAAAGACAGTCCAAAATTCTTCTCTAACGGTGCGGGTGGGGTCTACTTCAAACTCTTGGTTAAGGTAGGCTATATGTAAGCTATTAGGACGAATGATTTCGCCGGCGGTGGGTTCAATTTCCCCAGAAATGATCTTTAACTGGGTGGATTTTCCAGCACCATTGACACCGACTAAGCCAATGCGATCGCCTGGTTTAACTTCCCAGTTGATATCTTTGAGAACTTCGCCTGTGGGATAAATTTTACTTATATGTTCTAATCGCAGCATTAAGTTTCTCTCAGGTAGGGAGTGGGTGGTTGAGGACGAAGTACTAACACCGCCTCTAATATTAACAAAAATTAACTATAAATTCGTCGCGATCGAGTTTGGAAGCCGCAAACCAAATTTGGCTTGAGCCACGGATAAAATTTACCACATCTATATTAAGGCTGACTTTGTGCTACTTGTCTAACTTCTTCGACACTGAAATCAAATGCCTCAGCAACTTGTTCCACTGTCACCCCAAATTTCAACAAGGTGGGTATTAATTTTAATTTGGCTATACGCTCCCCTATTTGGATGCCATCATGATAGAGTTTCGCGTTTTGAACTTGGTTTATAGTTAAACCTAATCCCTCCGCAACTTGCTCAATAGTTAACGCTAAATCTAATAGACGAGGTACTGATTGCCGTAAACCTTCCAAACGCCCTTCTTCAAATGCTTCTTGATAAATTTTTGTATCTTTGAAACTCATAGTTCCTATGTTGTAGTCCACCAATTCCTCTACTCCTTGATCAGAAGAATCCTACTGCGCGGCTTGTCTGACTTCTTCGACACTCAAATCTAGCGCCTGTGCTACTTGTTCTACAGTCAACCCGGCTGCTAACATTGCTGGTACTGCTTTGAGTTTACCTTGTTCAATGCCTTGAACCCTACCTTGTTCAATGCCTTGAACCTTACCTTGTTCAATACCTTCCTGAAAGGCTTCCTGATAAAATCTGGTTTGCTTTAACTCGCTTAAGCCAAACATTTGCTCCATCTCCTCCCTAGTCATTGTGGGAAACTTGTAAGCCAAAATAGTCTCTATAAATTGTAATAATTGCTGCTGTTTTGGTGGTGAGCTTATCTCTGACTTGGTTCTGTCTATCAACTCCCTTGCTTGTGCGATCGCTATATCATCGGTTGCAATTACTAATTTAGCAGTTGCAATACCAACTGGAAGCGATGCAGCCTCACCTAATTCATCCAAATAAATTCGCCTGACGCGCCCACTTGTGAAAAATTCACGGTAATGTTTGATATTGCCTGTATCTACATTCCTGTTTGGGTATAAAACCACAGCACCCCAGTCATTTAATGGTTGATTCTGACAGAGGTATAAACATATTTCTGCAATTAGCCGTGAATAAATTTCCCCATCAGCTTGAAATTGCACTTCAACAAAGTAAATTGGGTTCTCACTTCCTTGTGTAGGTAGAAACACACCATCGATTCTGAAGGCTGTTTGTTTGATTTCAACTGATGAAAATTGATAAAGGCTAGCTACTTCTGGAGGATTACCAATAATTTCAAAAAAGATATCAGGAAATTCTTGAAACAGCCGATAAAAGATGATGTCTGTTTTCACAATTTTATATCATTTGAAGATTTTGATTTGTTGTTCATGTGTTACTTGATTCTTCAGAACCATCTCGCACTTTCAGCAATTGCTCTTTTGCCATCCCTAATATACGTGAAAGGGGGGCTAACAAACTATCATCAAATGTTTCTCCACCATAAATATTATTCAGTTCAGTAGGAGATAATTTAAAGGTGTCGCAGAATTTAGCAAACTCCTGGTTACTCAAATCAAGCTCTTTTTGCCTATCTTGAAGTAAAACTGCGATCGCTCTAGTTCCATGCTTTGGACGTTCGCTATTTTTTACATATTTTTCCATTACATAATAGACTTTCCTGGTATCACCGCCCAGTTTTTTAATTAAATCAGTACAAGCCATTTTTAGTGCTTTTTTTAAAACTTCTTCCTCGTTTAGAAACTTAATAATTTCGCTAGCATATTCTGGTTTAAAAAATCCCACCAAATCACCTTTATGGTAAACTGGGATATAAGGCTCATTTGATTCAAAGTGCCAATCTAACGGTTCGTTGCGTAGAGACATAGCTGCACCCCTCAATATTTTCAGATTGCACCATTTTAAAACCATTTACTCATTACCCGCCAGTGGTTATACCCGATCTGCTGCTTAATAGTGTCTATGCGAGGAGTTTATAATCACCAGCGGGTTCTTAGGCTACTTTATATTTCAGATTGGTTATCAAGTCCCAATTAAGATATTCTTGCTGTTTTTCTTTCTCAGCTAACCCTAAATTCAATTCAAAAATTCTCTCTAAAATATCATCACTATAATTAAAATAATAGGTTTACATCACTAATTTATCTAGCAGTTAGTGCAGTTTAAAAAGCTGGCTGCTTGGCTCATAAAACAAAATATATAGGCTGAATTCACCTTCAAGTATTAAAAAATATAGATAGTGCTATTTTGATCCATTATTAGTTCTCTTCTTTTTGATTAGCATCAAAAAAAATATCAAGATAGTGTAAAGATTAATTTGTATAATATGTAAGTAATCTTACTCTTTATAGAAAAATAAAAAATAAATAATCGGTTCTTTATTGATTAAATAATTTATGCAATCTCACTGATGGCGAAGAAACAAATTATTAAGTATCAATGTTTATTGAGTAGTGAATCTAGTTTTTACAAATAGCTCTATTTACTACTCTTGTAAGCAAGAAAATTGTAGTTTTTTAACAATCAATCATGAATAAAAGCCA
Source organism: Nostoc sp. 'Peltigera membranacea cyanobiont' 232 (assembly GCF_002245985.1). Classification (NCBI taxonomy): domain Bacteria; kingdom Bacillati; phylum Cyanobacteriota; class Cyanophyceae; order Nostocales; family Nostocaceae; genus Nostoc; species Nostoc sp. 'Peltigera membranacea cyanobiont' 232. The sequence goes on along the minus strand of NZ_NOLK01000030.1, from coordinate 25,589 downwards.
ATATTTCTTTACTCTTGGTAAAGCTTGCTATAGGTTATTGTGGTTCAGTCTTAAACAAAAAGTTTTGCAAAAGGCTGAAACGACCTATTTACGTTAGTTCACAAGATGATTCGTTTGTACAGTGCGTAAGTCCTAACCACTTCTATCACAATTACAGGAACAATTACAGACGGATACGGACCTCCTCAATTATTTCCATATCCCAACAGTACTTTCTGGGATGCTAAAGCTGTACGTGAAGGTAAGAAAATCGAACTCAAGACTGGTGAGTACCAAACCCAAGGCTACCTCGACTACCTGTCGCACTACTCGACAGCAGCTCTAGCACCCGTACCCAAAAATGAACATCCTGTGGGTAATCTCGTCTACATGACCACATCAAATGTCGGTATCACCAAAGGTGTACTAGAGTATGCAGGAGAAACTCCTGGTATTCCCTTTACTCCAGTTGCTGTATACCAAATGGTAGCTTGTCTACGAAATACCAATGGAGTTGTAACAAAGAACAATTTACAGATGGGGCGTGGTATCCTTCTAAATAAGAACAGATTTACTGGTTATCCTCCAGAGTTTTTTGATCCTCTTCCAGCAGGTCGTCCTTCTTCTCTAAAATTCGGACTATGATTTCAGAAAACCCTCCCATTGAAGAACGCTATGGATTGGAGGACATAGATACAATTGCTGAAGGATTGCTGGTAGATGCCCCTTTTGACCAAGTATGTGAAATTTTGGCGCCGTTGGGGGTGCGATGGGAACGTAACGTTGATGACCAAAATATTCAAAATCCTGGACTACTGGTGTTCCAATTTCGAGGACACTTATGGACTGGAATTTTAGATGCATCTATGACCGATAAGTATACCCCTGTTCCCACTAACACATTTGATAATGATTTTGAGCGCTTTGTACCTAGTTCGTGGAATTGGGAGTCGCAGGCTCAGTCTCTTTCTCAACGGCTACACACCCGAGCAATTTACTACTGGGTTGATGATTCTGGTTTTACCATTGGCTACGCTTATTGGGAGAACGGCGATCTGATGGAGCGTTTGGAGTTTGATGAGGAGATATGGCAAGATACTCATGATGAAGCTTTGCTGGACGCGCCAGAACGGACAGTTGAGCCACACCTGTTTGAGTCAAAGTTGCGGCAACTGACAGCAGCAGAAATAGAGAATGCATATAGCTTTGTAGAAGACTTCCTATATGAACAGCAGGCTTATGCAGCTACCAAATTGAGTCGCTTCAATTGCCAACGTGATGATTTTGTGCGGCTTGACTATATTGCTTTCGTTTGACCAGAGTATCGCCTAAATTTCCTAGTCATCATTACTAACTATCGATTTCGATTGCTGATTGCCCTAAGTACTTTTGGCAATTCCCATGTTATGAATTAATCAAGAAAAATGGTAGGAATTATCCTTCCCAGTCTTGACGAGTATCGCGCAGAAAATTGTCTGCGTAGGCGTAGCCCGTCGTAGACATCGCATCATCAAATAAATAGGGGCAATGCTCTGGAAAAGTTCGTAATGGTAAGTTAGTTTCTCGTAGCGCCAAATCGACTCCCGCTTCAAAGCCATCTAACAAACCTTCTTCGATTCGAGACTTTAAGCTAGGGTTCTGTCGCAGATGCCTATGGATTGCGCGACGCTGTTCTCGAATTGTTAAAAACCAACTGCGAGAGCGTTGTTCGGGTTGAAACTCCCACTTCAAGAGATGACCGAGTAATACACTCAGATGACTCACGAGTTCCCGATACTCCTGTCTCCCCAAAGCTTGAATTTCCTCTTGCAGGTGTTGCCAGTCTAGTTCCATAACTAGCCTCTGCTCTAATGCTTTAGCCTGCTGCTGTGTCCAGCCATAGAAGTCTTGGTCATACAAAAAAGGTTTGTCCATAGAGTTGAATCTTGACAGCAAGAAACCACGAGCTAGTTTGAGCCAATTTTATGCTAGGGACTTCCAAGAAATAAATTATCCAAATAAACGAACCACAGAGACACAGAGAACACAGAGGGAGAAGATAGAGAGAGAATTTTTGCGTTAGTTTTGGGATATTGTTTTATTTGGAAGTCCCTTAAATCGCCCTTAAAAAACTTAACGAATTACGAATTACGAATTATTTTAATATTCAACTTGCTTTTGCCTCATCCCCAGAAGCTTCAGCCACAGCCGCCAATCTATCTGCCGCAGCTTGCACAATTTGAGCCACTTGTGCCAAAGGCATGTGTTGGATTTGTCTCAGAATCAGACTCAAATCTGAGGTTTCTGAAATTGGCTTACCATCAATGCAGCTGATTAACTCTTCCATTGTGTAGCCTGCTTTCGATGCGATTTGAGCCAAATTTTCTGTATCTGGAACCTTCACACCTTTTTCCCACATCTGAACAGCAGTAGCAGATACTCCCAAAAGCTTACCAAAGGCTCGCTGACTCATTGAACCGCGAGCTAGTTTAATGATTTCAATCAGTTTTTGTTTGCTTTCGATCTTCACTGCTTATATAGCTAGCCAACTTTATTTACAAGTTTACTTTCAATATTACAAGTTTACTTTTATATTGACAGCCTTGTGTTTTAGTACTAAACTATATCTCTGGTTGTAAATCGGCAACTACAGGCTTCAAGCTAGTAGACTAACCCATCAATCTTTAATCAACCCAAAAAACTTAGTTTACTACGGCAGTTCAGCTAGTAGCTCAACTTTGCTGCGAAGAAATAATATCGAAGGTGCATCATGTTTCGCAAGCCACGCAAAATTAATCAATATCGCCGCAAAGGTAAAAACCTTATAGCCACTAATAAAATTAAACCAGAAAAGTGGAACATTTCTGAAGCAGAAACCAAAGACGCTTTAAAAGTTAAAGGCTACGATGTTAAGCAAATCAAAAAAATCCACCTTTTAAAGCATCAAGTGTGTATTTCCTACTGGGATGCAAAAGGCAATATGTGCAGCAGCTTTTTTAGCTACCGGATTTTTGCGCGTTGGCAAGAAGAAGCCCAAAAGCTAATTTATACCTGTCAAACCCTGAAGGAATGGGCAAAGCTAAATTACGTAATGAAGTACGAATTTGCCTATTACCATTATCCCAGTGAAATAGAAGATACACTCCACGCGATATTAGAAAACCACTTGTCTGTGTTAAAAGCAACAGTACAACAAGTGGTTTTACAGTAATATTAACAGCAAAAATTAGTTAGCGGCAGAAGTCGCTAACTCCGCGAGACGTTCCTGTTGGTCTAGAGATATACAAGATTGGATCAGCGTCTCTAAATCACCATCCAAAACAGGGTTAAGAGAATAATTCTGACCTAACCGATGATCGGTAGCGCGGTTATCTTTATAATTATAGGTGCGAATTTTTTCCGATCGCGATCCTGTACCAACTTGCGATCGCCGCATAGAAGTTACAGCTTCCTGTTGTTCGCGTAACTTCATCTCATACAACTTCGCCCGCAGAATTTGCATCGCCCGTTCTTTGTTTTGCAACTGGCTGCGTTCTTCTGTACAGAAAATGCGTATCCCCGTCGGTTTGTGCATCAAGTCGGCGGCTGTTTCCACCTTGTTGACGTTTTGTCCACCAGCACCGCCAGAACGGGCTGTAGTCATTTCAATATCTTTCGGGTCAATGTGAATTTCCACATCATCCACCTCTGGCATAATCGCCACGGTAGCTGTAGAAGTATGAACCCGTCCCCCAGATTCAGTTGCCGGCACGCGCTGCACGCGATGCACTCCAGCTTCAAACTTTAACTGGCTGTAAACGTCATTACCTTTAATTTCTAAAATGACCTCTTTCCAGCCACCCATTTCTCCACGAGATTCGCTCACTAGAGAAACTTTCCAACCTTGAGTTTGGGCATAGCGGGTGTACATCTGCATCAAATCGCCAGCCCAGATACTTGCTTCATCGCCACCAGTACCAGCGCGAATTTCCAACATGATATTCTTTTCATCATTGGGGTCGCGTGGTAGCAGCAAGACTTTCAAGCGAGACTCTAAATATTCTATTTTTTCTTCAAGTTCCTTTACTTCCAGTGATGCCATTTCTTGCAACTCTGGGTCACTTGCAGATTCTTTGTAAACTTGACGCGCCCCTATCAAGTCTTCTTGGGCTGTTTTCCAAATTTCATAAGTATTAACCACCTCTTCCAAAGAAGAACGAGACTTAGCAATTTCTTGATATTCATCAGGATTGCTAGCGGTATCGGGGTCGCCAAGACGACGTGTTAACTCATTAAAGGTTTGTTCAACGGATTTTAGTTTGTCCAGTAAGTATGATTCAGCCATGACGAGTGCGATCGCTCCTTAAAAAATAACAGATTGGCTCGAGCATATAAATGACAATCGACCCAGCTGATGCAGGGCCGTCGTTAACAGCAGAGCCAACCCGCTACTTTTTGGTTTGTTCGTCGCCAGATGTTTGAGTGCTGCTCATGCCGTACTTGCGGAGGAAACGCTCAACTCGACCCTCAGTGTCAATAATCTTCTGAGTGCCGGTGTAAAAGGGGTGGTTTCCAGACCAAACATCTACGTGCAATTCTGGCTTAGTAGAGCCAATGGTCATAACAACTTGACCGTTGCAGTAAACTTTAGCATCTGGATACCATTTAGGATGAATATCAGCTTTAGCCATTGTCTTTTGTGGGATGAATCTATATAAATTATAACTTTCAGCGTTCAATTGGCGCTAGGGATTAGGGACTGGGGACTAGGGATTGGGGACTGGGAAAGATGTAAATAAACAACGGACTTTCCCCAATTCTCAATACCTAATCTCCAATATCCAGTACCCAGTACCCAATACCCAGTCCCCAATCGCTTAACGCTTAGAGTACTGAGGCGCTTTCCGGGCTTTATGTAAACCATATTTCTTCCGCTCTTTTGCTCTGGGATCGCGAGTCAAATAACCTTCGGTTTTCAAAGGTGGGCGGTTGTCTGGGTCTAGTTGGCACAAAGCACGAGCAACACCCAAACGAACAGAATCAGCCTGTCCGGTCAAGCCACCGCCTTCTGCTTTCACCAAAATGTCATATTCATTTTCTAATCCCAGAGTTTCCAGAGGAGCTTTAATGACTCCCAGGTAGTTGGGGTTAAATTGGAAATACAAGTTTCCATCTTTACCGTTGACAGTCAGTTGACCGGTGCCTGGAACCAAGCGTACCCGTGCTACTGCGTTCTTCCGGCGGCCAGTACCCCAGTATACGGCGCGACCGCTATTGGCATCTGCTACTACCATTAATTTTCTTCTCCAGGAATTGTACTAACTTTTAGTTCTTTAGGTTGTTGAGCATCGTGGGGATGGGTAGGCCCAGCGTAGACTTTCAGCTTGGTGAACAACTGCTTACCCAGGCTATTCTTAGGTAGCATACCTTTAACAGCCTGTTCTAAAATTCGCTCTGGTACGCGCTGTTGCAGTTTAGCGAAAGTTTCCGTTTTCATCCCACCGGGACGACCAGAATGGCGACGGTAAAGCTTTTGAGTGCGCTTTTTGCCTGTGACTGCGACTTTCTCAGCATTGATGACGATTACGAAGTCACCTGTATCCAAGTGGGGTGTATATTGGGGTTTCTTTTTGCCTCTTAAAACCTGGGCGATTTCACTAGCGAGGCGACCGAGGCGTTTATCGGTGGCATCTACTATGTACCACTCACGCTCAATCGACGCTTGAGAAGGAAGGTATGTTTTAACTGTTGTCATTTGTTATTTGTCCTTTGTCATTTTTAATTTGTCATTAGTCATTTGTCTTTTGTCATTTATCATTACTAAGAACCAATGACTAATGACTCTTGACTAGTGACGAACTTTGGTAAGGTGTCGTACCAAATCTCTTTTGAAAAGGGAAAATCTGGATAGCCGACTCGCAACAAGCACAAGCCTTGAGGCGGGGCGGCGTGTTTCACTTCTTCCCGGCGTTGTTCTTTCCAGAGTTCGGTGAAGCTAGAAAGTGTCCGTTGTCCAGAACCCACCTGTACCAACATCCCTACCAACAGCCGTACCATGCCATACAAAAATCCATCTGCCTGTATTTCAATATGGATAAATGGCCCACTGCGACGACACTCTGCTGCTTGCACCTCTACCCAGGAATGCGATCGCTTTGAGCCTGCACGATGAAAAGCAGCTAAGTGATGCTTTCCTAAGAGAGGTTTCAAGGCAGCTTGGATTAAAGATTCATCCAGGGGTGCATAATAATAATGCCAACTGAAGGGTCTTACAAACAAGTTAAGCCGATCTTCAGTGTATATTGTGTAGCGATATCGTCGATAGGCTGCACTAAAACGAGCGTGCCAACGATTATCTACACTAGCTGAAGCCCTGATTAATATATCTGGCGGCAGATAGCTGTTGAGGATTGTTGCCCACTTGTGAGGCGGAATTAAACCTGTAGCTTCAAAATGGGCTACTTGAGCAGCAGCATGAACTCCAGAATCGGTTCGTCCAGCACCATGTAGTGTTACATGATGCCCAAGAATAGTCGCGATCGCTCTTTCTATCTCTTCTTGGACTGTCCGTTGTTTTTTTTGCCGTTGCCAGCCATGAAAATGAGTGCCTAGGTATTGAATTACCAAGGCTACTCGATGAGTTTGTGTCGGCTGGGGGCTTTCTAACATACAGATTTTGTCCTTTGTCATTTGTCCTTCATCATTTGTCCTTTGTTATTCACTAATGACCAATGACTAATGACTAAATGACTTAAACCAATTCAATTATTGCCATTTTTGCATTATCGCCCCGACGCGGTACGGTATGCAGGATGCGGGTATAACCGCCCTGACGATTACCATATCGAGTTGGAACTTGCTCAAATAGAGCATGAACCAATTGTTTGTCGAAGATATAGCCAAGGGCTTCGCGGCGTGCTGCCAGGGAGCCATTTTTAGCTAGAGTGATCATTTTTTCCACTTCACTTCGCAGAACTTTCGCTCTAATTAAAGTGGTGGTGATCTTACCATGACGGATCAGCTCGGTGGTGAGCGATCGCAGTAAAGCACGGCGTTGATCGGCTGGTTTACTGAGTTTTTTGACGCGACAACGGTGACGCATAATTATGCACTATGAATTATGAAGGTTTTTCTTAAGGGTGTTTAGAGCCTCTTTCCATTGGCAGGGTGATGCCCAAGCGACGCTGCAAAGCTTCCACAACTTCTTCTGCTGACTTCTGCCCAAAGTTCTTAATTTCTAAGAGGTCTTCTTGGGTATAATCCAACAAATCTGCCACAGAGTTAACTTGTGCCCGTTTGAGACAGTTATATGCCCGCACAGAAAGTTGCAACTCTTCGATGGGTATCTGGGCAGTTGGATCGTCTGGAATATCGGAACCTGTGTCTGTTGGTTCCAGGGAGATGTCTTTCAACGGGTTGAATAAATCTACCAAGATCCCAGCAGCAGAAGATAGTGCTTCTTGAGGAGAAATACTGCCATTTGTCCAAACTTCCAACAGTAGTCGGTCTTTTGGAATCAAGCCTTCCCCACGAGATTCTTCAACACTATAGTTGACTTTTCGCACCGGCATAAATATCGAGTCGATTTGGAGAAAGTCTAACGATGTAGCTTCCTCACGTCCTCGCTCAACGGTGCGATAGCCTTTGCCTTTCTCGATCCGAAATTCCATTTCTAGCTTTCCACCCTCAGCGATGGTGGCTACATACTGAGTCGGATCGATAACTTCTACTTCACTGGGCAAATCAAAATGTGCCGCAGTAATTGTTGTTGGTCCGCTAACGAGTAATCTACCAATCTGAGGCTGCGAGGAATAATTTTTGAGGATAACTTCCTTCATTTTCATGAGGATTTCCAGTACATCTTCCCGCACGCCCGGAACTGTGGCAAACTCGTGTGAAACACCTGCAATCCGCACTGCTGTAACTGCTGTACCTTCTAGGTTAGACAGTAAAACCCGCCGCAGTGCGTTGCCAACTGTTGTTCCTTGACCGCGTTCTAGAGGTTCCAGAACAAATTTACTGTAATGGTTCCGGCTTTCTTCAGTATTCGACTCTACACATTCAATCTGAAACTGCGCCACGGATGAGCCTCCCTTTTTCTAAGGTGCTGCTAGCAGACAAATCAATTGCCTCCCGAATTGAATTTATGTCCTGTAGGTTATAGGTCTATCAAACTATTAGTATGAGATTACGATATAGTTTGACGCTCCTATTGAGCTTTCAGGCGCTAATAATATTTTGGGTTCCCGAAGTTTAACAGCTTTCCTTACGGAAAAATCTGATTCGCTTTTGGTCGCCCAAGTTTTCACCCAATGACAGTGTGCACGTTATCCGCCCAATTGGTCATTGCAAGTAACTTTACTTTCTTTGGTTGTAGCTTATTGTCCTCAATGCCCAAGTCCTAGTATTTAAACTCGACGGCGCTTGGGTGGACGGCAACCATTGTGAGGAATGGGGGTAATATCCCGAATGAGTGTAATTTCCAGTCCTGCTCCTTGAAGTGCCCGGATAGCGGTTTCTCTACCTGCTCCTGGCCCACTGACCATTACCTCGATTTGGCGCATTCCTTGATCGATGGCTCTACGGGCTGCACTTTCAGCAGCTGTTTGCGCTGCAAAGGGAGTTCCCTTTTTTGCTCCCTTAAAACCGCTAGAACCAGCACTAGCCCAGGAGATGACATCTCCATTCTGATCGGTAATGGTGACAATGCTATTGTTGAAAGTAGACTGGATGTAGGCCATCCCACTGGGTACATTCCGTTTCTGCTTCTTGCTCCCGGATTTTTTAGTTGGTTGTCTCGCCATACTTGTTTTGTTGATTTAAGGTAAAACTTGCTCTGATTAGCAAGTGTTGCAAATTTATTTCCCTGGAGCCTTCTTCTTACCAGCCACTGTCTGCCTTCTACCTCGACGGGTTCTGGCATTGGTGCGAGTTCTTTGTCCTCTGACTGGTAAGCCCATACGATGACGACGACCTCTGTAAGTACCAATGTCAACTAAGCGCTTGATGTTCAAAGACTCCAAGCGCCGCAAGTCGCCTTCAACTTGATAGTTGGTTTCTATTTCGCCTCGCAGGGCTGTCACATCGGCATCACTTAAGTCCTTAACGCGGGTGTCTGGGTTCACACCAGTAGCCGCTATAATTTCTTGAGCGCGTGATAAACCAATTCCATAGATATAAGTCAGACCGATTTCAACGCGCTTATCGCGTGGAAGGTCTACTCCGGCAATACGTGCCACAATGAACTCTCCCTATTGTTTTCGCAATTACTGTTGGTTGGAAAAACGTGATTAATCGCGTCTTTTCGTTTTTAATGATGATATGCGTGTACAACTCACCCTGTTGATAAGAGCGTTATCCTTGACGTTGCTTGTGCTTGGGGTTCACGCAGATCACCATGACGCGACCACGACGTTTGATCACGCTACACTTTTCACAGATTTTCTTGACTGAGGCTCTAACTTTCATGCCTTTTATTTTTTGACTCCAAATATTAAATTATAGCATTTTGAGGGAAAACAATCCACTAAATTGACTAGCAAACAGTCAAAAAGATGGTTTTATGGTAAACTTCTCTACATCTACATATAGTTACTTCTTACGCAAGCGATAGGTAATTCTGCCTTTGGTCAAGTCATAAGGAGTTAACTTTACCTTGACGCGATCGCCAGGCACAATCTTGATATATTGACGGCTCACGGGAAGATATACCAAGACAGAATCGCCATTGTCTAATTGAACTCGGAACTTATGAGCATTTACGATTGAGCCATCATCCCTTTTAACTAGAAAGCTGTCACGAGGTAATAACTCTGTAACGCTGCCTTCCATTTGAATGGCTTCTGGCTTAGTCAATAATTTACTTACCTCCGATGAAGATTTTAGTTGCATTTACTTCTTACGCAAGCGGTAGGTGATTCGACCTTTGGTCAAGTCATAAGGAGTTAACTCTACCTTGACGCGATCGCCAGGCAAAATCTTGATATAATTGCGGCGAATCTTGCCGGAAATGTGAGCTAGCACGTTAAATCCATTGTCCAAGTCAACGCGAAACATCGCATTGGGCAAGGACTCTGTAACCGTGCCTTCCATTTCAATCAAATCTTGCTTAGACAATTTGTTTTTTCCTCAACTCAACAATTTCGTCTTCTCTTGCAGCACTTCATCTGCAAGAGAACACATTTTAAGAAATATATCAACAGTTTATTAATATATCTTAGCTAAAATTGATCTGTTTCTTGGGAGGGGGCATTGGGCATTGGGCATTGGTTATTTACCCCTGCTCCCTCATGTCCCTCATCCTCCTCATCCCCCTTATCCTCAAGCGATTACCTTTTGCAGTTCACTAGTGACTTCTTCTTGGGACTGATTGCCGTTTACTGTTAAGAGTTTTTGGCGATCGCGATAATAATCAATTAAAGGTGCAGTTTCATCGCGGTACACTTGTAACCGCCGACGAATTACCTCTTCGGTATCATCTTTTCGCCCTCTAGCTAGCAAACGCTCTACCACAACATCATCTGGTGCATCAAGATTGACTACTCTTTCACCACTCTGATGTATTGTTTCTAGCAATTCTTCTAGAAAAGCCGCTTGCGTCACTTTGCGGGGAAAACCATCAAGAATCCAACCATTTTCTGCATCTGGCTGGTTGAGGCGCTCCTGTACCAAGTCCTGCACTAGCTGGTCGGGGACTAACTCACCGCTATTTACATAGTTTTGAGCTTTGATTCCCAAAGGAGTTTGCTCTTTCATGGCTTGTCTTAAGATTTCCCCAGTAGAAATATGGGGAATATTCAAGTGTTCCGCCAATGCTTGAGCTTGTGTTCCTTTACCAGCCCCAGGTGGCCCCAAGAAGATTAGTCGCGTCACTATTGTTTCACCATTCCTTCATAACGCTGAGAGATCACGTAAGTTTGGATTTGCCTTGCCGTATCAATCGCCACACCCACTAAAATTAACAGAGAGGTAGCACCTAGTCCCTTAAATGTGGGTACTCCTAAAGCACTTTCTACACCTGTTGGGATAATCGCAACCAAGCCCAAAAAGATAGCGCCCAAAAAGGTGAGTCGGTTTGATACACGCTCGATATACTCACTAGTTGCTTTGCCGGGACGAATACCAGGAATACTAGAACCCATTTTCTTCAAATTCTGCGCCACATCTACTGGGTTGAGAATCAACGAAGAATAGAAGTAGCTGAAGAAAATGATGGAAATCATGTAAACCAAAGCATAGACCCAAGAGCCAGAACCGCTTGGACTCAAATAAGTGTTAATTATATTTGCCAATTCAGCATTCTTGGCAAAATTTGCAATCAGCAGTGGCAAACTGAGGATGGCTGCGGCAAAGATAATTGGCATTACGCCGCCTTGATTTAGCCGCAATGGTAAAAAGCTCCGTTGCTCTGCCAAAACTCGGCGACCTACTTGGCGACGAGCCGAAATAATCGGGATGCGGCGCATTCCTTCTTGGACAACCACAATACCAACAATGGTTGCCAGGAAAACTAAGATTAGGACTATGACGCGACCGACTGTTTCCCGACCGCCGACTTGTACCAAATCGATAGTATCGCCTAAAGCTTTTGGTAACGACGCGACAATGTTGACAAAAATCAACAATGATGCACCATTTCCAATCCCACGCTCTGTAATTAGTTCTGATGCCCACATGACGAACATGGAACCAGCTGTCAGAGCGATCGCGGTTTCAGCTACAAAGATTGGCCCTGGCTTTAAGGCAAATTGCTGGAGGAATAATGCCGAAAAAGCTGTACTTTGGATAATTGCCCAACATACAGTTACGTAGCGGGTAATTTGCGATATTTTCCGCCGACCCGCTTCGCCTTCATTTTTCTGTAAATTTTCTAAAGAAGGAATTGCCGCAGTGAGCAATTGGATGATAATGGACGCATTAATGAAAGGTAAAATCCCTAAAGCAAAGACTCCCAAAGTCGAAAGTCCGCGCCCAGAAAATATATCCAATAAACCGAAGATGGAATTGTTGCCCGATATGGCATCGTGAAACCGCCCTCTATCAATCCCTGGTACGGGCAGGAAAATTCCCAGGCGAACCAAAATTAAAACACCAACAGTGACAAGCAGCCTACCTCTAAGCCCGGCTGCTTGTGCCATCTGCATAAAAGTTTCTTGAGCCGTTGGGGCTTTGTCTCGACTGATCATAGAGTGCTACCTTTATAGTGAACCAGGCGCTGACAGCGAGTTGGTTTCCATTTAAGTGCGCTGTTCCGGCTCACTCATAAGACTTCACAACTACCACCAGCTGCCTCAATTTTGCTCCGAGCTGTACCTGTGAAAGCTGCCGCTTGTACCTTGAGCGGAATGCTCAATTCGCCGTTACCTAAAATTTTCAGTGGCCCTTTGACAGCAGTCAGGATACCTGCGGCTTTCAAGGAGGTCAAAGTGACTTCTGTATTAGCGGGAAGGGAGGCTAGCTTCTCTACATTAATCGTAGTGTAAATCTTCTGATTAACAATTGGAAAGCCTTTCAGCTTAGGTAAGCGGCGGTACAATGGCTGTTGACCACCTTCAAAACCGGGTCGAGTACCGCTACCAGAACGAGATTTTTGACCCCGCATACCTAGACCAGCACTAGCACCTTGACCGGCAGAAATACCTCTGCCTACACGCTTCTTGCGTTTCTTTGAGCCTTTTTGCGGCTTAACATCATGGAGTCTCATAAGTTATCAAGTTCTCATTTGTCGTTTGTCATTTGTCGTTAGTCATTTGTCATTCACTAATGAACGCCACTTCAACAGGGGGAACCCCCGCAACGCAGTGGCTCCTAATGACCAATGACTAATGACTAAATTAGATGTAGAGATTTTGAATAGGAATACCGCGATCTTCAGCGACTTCAGAAAGAGTCCGCAATGTAGATAAGGCATTGACTGCCGCTCTAGCATTGTTGAGCGGATTGTTGGAACCAAGTTGCTTGGCTAAAACGTTACGAACTCCTGCTAATTCCAACACAGTTCGCACAGCACCACCCGCAATTACCCCAGTACCAGGTGAAGCTGGACGCATAATCACTTTTGCACCGCCACCGACACCATCAATAGGATGGGGGATGGAGTTGGATTTGGTGATTGGGATATCAATGAGGTGTTTTTTGCCGTCAGCTACGCCTTTTTTGACAGCGCCAATTACATCTGAAGCTTTGCCTACTCCGACACCAACTTGACCGCGTTCGTTACCAACGACAACGATCGCTCGGAAGCTGAGTTTTTTACCACCTTTAACGACCTTACTCACCCGGCGGATTTGGATAACCCGCTCTTGCCAAGTAGTTTCTTCTTTTTTGGCACGCTTTGTTCTACTTTTACGCTCTGTTGCCATAATTTATGCTCTGGTGAACGTCATTTGTCTTTTGTCATTTGTCATTCGTCTTTTGTCATTTGTCCAATGACTAATGACTAATGACCAATGACTTTAGAAATCTAAACCAGCTTCGCGGGCTGCATCAGCTAGGGCTTTGACACGACCATGATATAAGTTACCACCGCGATCGAAGACTACTTTAGTGATGCCTTTTTCTAGCGATCGCACTGCGATCAATTTACCAACTTGCACCGATGCGTCGCGGTTTGCACCTGACGCTAAACTAGATTTCAAATCTGGTTCTAAAGTCGATGCTGCCACTATGGTTTGATGCTGACTATCATCAATTACCTGGGCATAAATATGCTCATTAGAACGGAATACTGCTAAACGCGGACGTTCTGGGGAGCCAACAACTTTGCCACGAACGCGGCGATGACGACGGTTTTTTGATTCTCTACGAGTAAGTTTCATTTCTACTTCTTACCACCCTTACCAGTCTTACCAGCCTTACGTCTTACCACTTCACCGGCATAGCGAATGCCTTTACCTTTGTAAGGTTCTGGTGGACGAACGGCGCGAATTTTTGCGGCTGTGTTACCTACAATTTCTTTGTCGTAGCCGCTAACAATTACGTTAGTGGTGCCTTCGACTGCAAACTGAATTCCTTCTGGTGGTTCAATTTGCACCTGATGGCTGTAACCCATGTTTAAAACTAGGTTACGCCCTTGAAGTTGTGCCCTGTAACCAACACCTTGGATTTCCAAACGGCGCTGAAAACCAAGGGATACTCCCTCGACCATGTTGGCAACTAAAGTGCGGCTCAAGCCGTGGAGTTGCTTCGATGTCCGAGTTTCATCCCGACGATTTACGTGTAATATTTCTCCCTCTTGAGAGAGTGAGACATTATCTCTGAGAGTGCGAGAAAGTTCTCCTTTGGGCCCTTTCACTACAATATTCGTACCATCGATCGCCACTTGAACTTTGGCGGGAATAGTAATTGGACGTTTACCAATACGAGACATTACTTTTTGTCCTTTGTTATTTGTCCTTTGCCTTTTGTTATTTATCCTTTGTCTTTTGTCCTTTGTCCTTTGCTTAAGACAAATGACCAATGACTAATGACTAATGACAAACGACTAATGACCAATGACTACCAAACGTAACAAAGCACTTCGCCACCCAAGTTTTGACGACGCGCTTCGCGGTCAGTCATAATCCCACTGGATGTAGAAATAATGGCAATGCCAATGCCGCCTAGTACTCTTGGTAATTCTTTTCTATTGGAATAAACACGCAAGCCTGGCTTACTCACTCGCTTTAAGGCGGTGATTAGAGGCTGACGATTCTTACCTTTATATTTCAGGGAAATCACTAGGTTGTGTTTTACCCCTTCTTCTGCTTCTTCGATTTCAGCAATAAAGCCTTCCTCCCGTAGCACTTTGGCAATGCTGCGGGTCATTTTTGTCGCTGGCACTTGTGTAGTTTGATGCCGCGCCAGGTTGGCATTGCGGATGCGCGTCAGCATATCTGCAATTGTGTCGTTAGCCGCCATCGTTCCCTCTATAGATGAACTTACTGATCGCGAAAGGGCATTCCTAATTCTTTAAGTAAGGCGCGACCCTCTTCGTCATTTTTTGCTGTGGTGATGATGGAAATATCCATCCCACGCACTTGATCAACGCTGTCGTATTCGACTTCTGGAAAAATTAGCTGTTCTCTTACACCCAGAGTATAGTTACCCCGTCCGTCAAAGCTTTTAGGGCTAACGCCGCGAAAATCTCGAATTCTGGGCAGTGATAGGCTAACCAGCCGGTCGAAAAAGGCATACATCCGCTCGGATCTCAGAGTAACCATGATCCCGACGGGCATCCCTTGACGAATCTTAAAGCCAGCGATCGCCTTTTTCGCCCGCGTTACCACTGGTTTTTGACCGGTGACAAGCGCAATTTCGTTGATGGATGCTTCCAGTGACTTGGCGTTTTGAGCAGCTTCACCCAAACCTCGGTTAATAGTAACCTTTACCAACTTCGGTACTTGATGAACGTTGGTATATTGAAACTGATTGATCAGTTTGGGGACGATTGTCTCTTGATATAAGCTTTTGAGTCTTGTTGCTGCCATAGTTTTTTGTCCTGATATCCCTGGGCTTGGTCAGGGAACTTTTATTGTCCTTTGTTATTTGTCCTTTGTCTTTATTACTAATGACTAATGACTAATGACCAATGACTATTTATCCAGAATTTCGCCAGTTTTTTTAAGTTTTCTGACTTTTTTCCCTTCTGAAGTAAAGGTATAACAAACACGACTGGCAACGTTTTGCTTAGTTGAATAAAGCATGACGTTGGAGCTATGAATTGGGAATTCTTGGGTGATAATTCGCCCTGATTCCCCTTCTTGCTGGGGTTTGACGTGCTTGGTCTTGATGTTGACACCTTTGACGATGACTTTACTCAGTTGGGGAAGTGCCTGGACAATTTCACCAATTTTTCCTTTGTCTTTACCAGCAATCACTTGTACGGTGTCGCCAGTTTTGACGTGCATTTTGTGGAATACTTTGGGCGTACCTTGTTTGGTTGCCATTAAAGCACCTCCGGAGCCAGAGAAACAATTTTGGTAAAGTTTTTATCGCGCAGTTCCCGGGCAACTGGGCCAAAAACCCGTGTGCCTCTGGGATTACCGTCTTTGTTGATAATCACAGCAGCATTATCATCAAAGCGAATACTCATGCCACTGTCACGAGATACGGCTTTCCGAGTGCGGACAATTACTGCTTCCACAACATCAGACTTTTTTACAGCCATGTTGGGTGTAGCATCTTTGACAACAGCGATAATTTTATCACCGATAAAACCATAACGGCGGTTGCCTCCACCTAAGACGCGGATGCACATTAGTTTACGAGCGCCGCTATTATCTGCGACATTTAAATAAGTCTGGGGTTGAATCACAATTATTCTCCCTTGTGGTGTTGTTAGTTTCTAACAACGATGAGGTTTAAGCGGGCTTGACGTTCAGGACTTCTGTGATTTTCCAGCGCTTGGTTTTGCTCAGGGGTCTAGTTTCCTGAATGCGAACGCGATCGCCTACTTTACACTTATTTTCTTCGTCGTGAACTTTATATCGTTGGGTGTTAACCACAATTTTGCCGTACTTGGGGTGAGGAGCGCGGTTTTCTATGGCAACTACCACAGTTTTTTGCATTTTATCGCTCACTACCAAGCCAACTCGTTCTTTAACTGCCATAATCTCCTACTTTTCTTCTTTAGCCGATTGACTTGCTGCCCGTTTGCGTTCTGTTTCTAATGTCAGCAATTGGGCTAGGCGATGTCGAGCCTGTCTGAACTGGTGGGGCTTTTCTAATTGTCTTGTCGCTTTTTGCAAGCGCAACTGAAATAGTTGTCTTTTGATGGCGACAATTTCATCAGAGAGCTTTTCGTCACTTAATTCTCTAGCTTCTGAAATATTGGGAAGAGGCATAAGCTACTCCTGCTCCTGTGGTTGAGGGCGCACAATAAACTTGGTTTTTATAGGCAGTTTAAATGAAGCTAAACGCATAGCTTCCCGGGCGATTTCTTCAGTCACTCCGCCGATTTCAAACAAAATCCGTCCTGGCTTGACTACCGCTACCCAAAACTCTGGATTACCTTTACCGGAACCCATCCGGGTTTCAGCAGGACGCATGGTTACAGGTTTATCAGGGAAAATCCGAATCCAGATTTGTCCACCCCGACGAATATAACGAGTCATTGCCCGACGAGAAGCCTCGATTTGCCGGGAGGTAATCCAAGCAGGTTCTTGTGCTTGGAGTGCAAAATCACCGAAGTTGAGGGTGCTACCACGGGTGGCTAGTCCCTCCATCCGTCCGCGCTGTTGTTTGCGGAATTTAGTTCTTCTAGGGCTTAACATGATTGGCTACTAGGTACTAGGTACTGGGGATTAGGGATTGGGAATTAGGGATTGGGGATTGAGAATTCTTACCCAGTCCCCAGTCCCCATTCCCCAGTCCCCGTTTACCCTTCATTTGAGCGGTCTTCAAATTGCTGGCGACGACGTTGTTGTTGACGGCGACGGGGTTCACGATCGCGATCGCGGGGATCTCGTTCGCGATCGCGGCTTGCTGGTGGTAGCGGATCTGGTTCCTGTCCAGGAATAATTTCTCCCTTAAAGACCCATACTTTGATGCCCAAAATGCCGTAAACAGTTTTTGCTGTGCAATAAGAGTAGTCAATGTCAGCCCGTAAGGTATGTAAAGGTACTCTACCTTCACGAGTCCACTCTGTCCGGGCAATTTCTGCTCCGTTGAGCCGGCCGCTAACTTGGATTTTAATCCCTTGGACACCAGCACGTTGGGCACGCTGAATTGATTGCCGCACTACCCGCCGAAAGGAAACCCGACGTTCCAATTGTTGAGCAATGTATTCGGCAATTAGATAGGCATCAGCATCAACTCGTTGAACTTCAACTACATTAATGCGAATTTGGCGATTACTACCCAACAGTCCTTGGAGTCCGGTACGCAAGGATTCGATGCCTTGTCCACCACGTCCTACTACTACACCGGGTCTAGCTGTGCGGACTTCTAAGTCGATTTGGTCGGCTTTGCGCTCAATCCGCACTTCGGAAATACCGGCGTTGTTTTGAGCCTGTCTACCCAGCTTTTGTTCTATGTATTGACGGAGTTTGTAGTCTTCTTGTAAAAGTTCTGGATAGCGGTCAGGAACAGCAAACCAACGGGATTGGTGTTCATGTGTAATACCCAGGCGAAAACCAACTGGATGAATCTTCTGTCCCACGAATGCTTCCTCTAAGATTTCTTACTTTACGTAATTTATTCGTGTAAGCGTGCTTATTTTTCTGGGGCGGCTCCAACAGCCACAGTAATATGACACGTCGGCTTGCGAATTTGGTAAGCTCGACCTTGCGCTCTTGGCTGGAACCGCTTCAACGGTGGCCCTTGATCGGCGTAAGCCTGAGTAATCACTAATTTAGTCCGGTCTAACCCAGCGTTGTGTTCAGCATTGGCGGCAGCGCTTCTGAGAACCTTCAATATGGGTTCAGTGGCGCGATAGGGCATGAATTCCAGGATGATTAACGCTTCTCGGTACGATCGCCCCCGGATTTGATCGAGTACCCGACGCACTTTGTAGGCCGAGATGCGGATAAAACGAGCGATCGCTTTTACTTCAGTAGTATTAGTAGCCATAATTTTCTCCAATTTTGTCATTTGTCATTTGTCACTTGTCACTTGTCTTTAGCTAATGACTAAATGACTAATAACTAATGACTACCTACCCGCTTTTTTGTCGCTTTTTCCATGACCCCTGTAGGTGCGTGTCGGGGCAAATTCACCCAACTTGTGTCCTACCATCTGTTCGTTTACAAAAACTGGAACGTGTTGTCGTCCGTTGTGAACAGCTATGGTATGACCTACCATTAGGGGCAAAATTGTCGAAGCTCTTGACCAAGTTTTAATAACTTCTTTTCTGTTATTGTCGTTGAGCTTTTCAATTTTTTTTAAGAGATGATCCGCAACGAAAGGACCTTTTTTTAGAGAACGACCCATAGTTCAATTTTGGATTTAGGATTTAGAAATTAGTAGTGAGGAGTGAGGAATTAGAAGTTAGATTTTACTCTCAACTCATAACTCTTAACTCCCAACTCTTTAAGACTCACGACCACCGCGACCGCGTTTAGAAGACTTCCGGCGACGACGCACAATGAATTTACTGCTAAGTTTCTTGCGATTGCGTGTCTTCGCGCCCAATGTGGGTTTACCCCAAGGTGTAACAGGCCCCGATCTCCCGATAGGCGCTCTACCTTCACCACCACCATGTGGGTGATCCACTGGGTTCATGACGCTACCCCTAACCTTCGGACGGCGACCTTTCCAGCGATTTCGTCCTGCTTTACCTGCGCTCAGGTTTCTCGCATCGGTGTTGCCTACTTGCCCAATAGTGGCGTAGCATTCGCGCCGAATTAAGCGGACTTCTCCTGAAGGCAACTTGAGAGTTACATAATCACCTTCTTTTGCCACAACTTGAGCGCTAGCACCAGCAGCCCGCACTATTTGGCCACCTTTACCAGGAGTCATTTCTACGTTGTGAACGCTAGTACCCAAGGGAATCCTTGATAGAGGTAAAGCATTACCATCTTCAAAAGGAGATTCAGGGCCAGAAATAATTATTGTTCCAACCTTCAATCCGTTGGGATGAAGAATGTACCGTTTTTCGCCATCTTGGTAATACAAAAGGGCAATTCGGGCATTGCGGTTTGGATCGTATTCAATTGCTGCGACTTTGGCAGGAATATTATGTTTATCCCTTTTAAAATCGATGATCCGGTAAAGTTGTTTGTGTCCGCCACCCCGGCGACGACTGGTAATCCGCCCGGTATTATTCCGACCTTTGGCGCGATGCTTTGAGGTAGTTAGGGATTTTTCTGGCTCGGTTTTTGTGATTTCCGCAAAGTCAGAAACTGTAACTTGGCGAGTGCTGGGGGTATAAGGGCGGTAAGAACGAGTACCCATAATCTATTTTGGATTTTGGATTTTTGATTTACTTAATTTCGGATTTTGAATTTTGGATTTAATGAGTGTTTAACTAATTGCGACCATCTTTGGTGTTTATTCAGTCAACTCCTCAATCTAAAATCTAAAATCTAAAATTCCTAGACTTCTGGGAATAGAACTTGTCTAATCTTGTCTTCATCCCCAGGTGCGACTGTAACAATAGCTCGCTTATATTGGGGCTTATAACCGATAAATTTACCAACGCGCCGCTTTTTACGTGGTGGTAAGGTGGTGTTGACTTTTACAACCTTGACCTGAAATAAGTCTTCGATCGCAGCCTTGATTTCTGGCTTAGATGCCTTTGGAATTACTTCAAAGGTGTACTTATTCTGCTCCATCAAGATGGTCGCTTTTTCGGTGACGATTGGGCGACGTACTAAGTCGGCAAGATCGCGGGGGTCAAAGCTAGGCACTGTAGACCTCCTGAATTTTTTCTAGGGCTGATGCCGTAACTACAATTTTGTCAGCGTGCAGTAAATCAAAAACATTTAACTGGTCGGCTGCAATTAGTTTTAAATTTTCAATGTTGCGGCCTGACAAATAAACGTTATCTGTATCCGCAATTTCAGACAAAATTAAGAGTGCCTTGCTCTCTGGCACTACTCCCCAACGGGAAAGTGCTGCTACTAAGTCTTTAGTCTTCGGGCGAGATAGCTCGGTGCTAAATTCTTCTACTACGATCAAGTCATCAATGCGACTGACAAATGCTGTCCGCAGCGCTAAACGTCGCTCTTTGCGGTTCAACTTAAGGTCGAAGTCTCTGGGCTTTGGCCCAAATATCACACCACCACCACGCCACAGTGGTGAACGAATAGACCCTGCACGAGCGCGACCAGTACCTTTTTGCCGCCAAGGTTTACGACCCCCGCCTCTAACTTCAGCACGAGTTTTTGTACTGGCATTTCCTTGACGAGCATTAGTCAATTGCCGTACCAAGGCGCGGTGTACAATGTGAGACGCTGTTTCTTCCTTGGCAACGCGCAATTCGAAGGTCGTCTCGCCGACCTGTTCTCCTTGCCAATTTTTAACTACGCTTTCAACCATCTTTCTTATTTGTCCTTTGTCCTTTGTCATCTGTCATTTGTCTTTTGCCATTTGTCCTTAGCCAATGACTACTGACTAATGACTTTTGACTAATGACTTTTGACTATCCCACTACTTTTGCAGGTACAACACTTACTAAAGCGCCTGGTTTACCAGGAATGGCTCCCTTAATTAGCAATAAATTGCGTTCTGCATCAACTCGCACTATGGTCAGCTTACGGATTGTGATGCGTTTCCCACCTAAACGTCCTGCCATCCGCTTACCTGGATAGACACGACCGGGTGTTGTACCAGCACCAATAGAACCTGGCGCTCTGTGGTTTTTGGAACCGTGTGACATAGGCCCACGACCAAAGTTATTGCGCTTCTGGTTCCCCGCAAAGCCGCGACCGATGCTTGTGCCGACTACATCGACAATTTGACCCGCACTAAAAATATCTGCTTTAATCTGTTGACCTAAAGCATAATCACTAGAACTATCAGTGTGATATTCATTTAGGTGACGCAATGCTGGGGCAGATGATTTAGCTAAATGACCCAATAGTGGTCTGTTCAGTGCCTTTGGTTTAACTTCGCCAAAACCAACTTGAATGGCAAAGTAACCGTCGGTTTGTTTCGTTTTAACTTGTGTTACGGTGCATGGCCCTGCTTGAATGACAGTCACAGGAATAGCTACTCCTGCTTCGTCAAATATTTGGGTCATGCCCAGCTTGGTGCCGAGAATACCTACAGACACAGTAACTGGTTCTCCTTTCTACTTGCTGACCTTGGAATTGGACTCTAGAGGACACGCTTTGTACGCATCAGTTTAGGCTGGGTTAGCCTGCGAAATTTGGAATGGCTTAAGTAAACCAATCCAAATGCTTTTGGGACACAACAAACCGTGTCCGTACTGCTTGGTGAATCTGTTTAGCTTCACTCAATAGATCACCAGAACAGCTACAATTCTCTTCTTTTTAGGAAGGAGTAACTTCTGGAATCAATGCAAGGCGCTACAGTTTTAAGCTGTGTGCAGCAATGCTTTCGTCCAAGCAATTGCTTTGGCACTTTCTGGAGGCAGCGCTGTCGGCGGGTTTTCCGATTGGTATACGCCCTTGTAGACGGTTTCCCGGAGGTTGGCTACTGCCGTGTTGCAGTTGGACTTAAGCGGTCTTTACCACCCAGTATCCGTTAACTGAGACTGACGTAATGCCATGAAACCAACATTGCTGCTCAGTTTTACTTCCTTAAATACCTTAAACTATTGTTTAAGATTTCGCCTGCCTTTTCAGGGGCACAGGAGTAAATTTACTCTGGAGCTTAGGATTAGCTTTGATTGTTCATCCATAAGTTCCAATGTTGACCTGAAAGCTTTCTTAGTTTACCAGTCTACGAGCAATCTGAGTTAGATTATCCAATTTGGATTAAATCATCAGCTTTTAATGCTAACACTACCTCAGAATGACAGTAAAATGTCCACCTAATTTGCGTGTTTGGTCACAATCTAATAATATAAATTATTTATTTATGTTTGTCCAGTAATTTATAGAGCTATTTTTAGGGAGTAGGGGAAGAAGCAGGGGAGCGGGGGGAATAGCTAATGCCTAATACCCAAACAAAATGATTTTAATCTATCGGTTCAGGGTAAATAATAGAGATATCTAAGTGGGATAACGACGAAAATCTATGGCACTAATTACCACTGGCAACGGTTTGATCCGCGATCTGGAAAAATTTGGCGCTCTTGGAGTGTATATACCTCTGGAAGGGGGTTATGAAGGTCGATATCAGCGCCGACTCCGCGCAGCTGGCTATACTACGCTCCACATTACTGCAAAGGGACTGGGCGATATAGCTGCGTATCTCACAAGAATTCATGGAGTCAGACCTCCTCATCTTGGTAAGAAAAGTACTGGTAGTGGTGCGGCAGTAGGTCAAGTGTACTATTTACCACCAATTCTCAGTTCTCATCTAGAACAACTACCACCAAAATCAAAAGGGCTGGTCTTGTGGATTATTGAAGGGCATATTCTTTCCAATGAGGAACTTGAGTATTTAACGAATTTGCCTCAGTTAGAACCACGAGTGAGAGTAGTAATTGAGATGGGTGGCGATCGCTCTTTCCGTTGGACTTCTTTAGAAAAAACTCTGTTAGCTAGTTAGTCCTTGGTCATTGGTCATTAGTCATTTGCTTAAAACTAATGACTAATGACTCAATTCAATCAGCATTTCAATAATCTGAGGGACTTCCAAAAAATAAAATATACAGTAGGGTGTGTTAGGCGAAAGCCGTAACGCACCGAGATATCTGGCGGTGCGTTACGCTGTCGCTAATGCACCCTACAAAATTGGATATTTTTTTAATTGGAAGTCCCTGAGTCGAAAACCAAAAGAATTACCTGTCAGCATTGTAGCTATACAAAACAACAGTCAAAGAATGGGAAGCGAAAAGCCACATTGCCGTTGTGGCAAAATAATTACAAGGCTAAAAGTAATTCTGACTATGAAATATTAGACCATTTTTTTGGCTTGCCCTTGTGGTTACAAACCTCTTGTTGCGGTAAAGTGCTTTGGGCGTATAATAAAGCACATTGGAACTTCTTGGAAAGCTATGTTCAATCAAGGTTGCGAGAACGTTTGCCAAATGACACATTAGGCTGGCATAATGGCAGTCTTGCTAGCCGCCTACCCCGATGGATTAAGCTGATGCAGCATCGGGAAAAAATTTTACAGAAAATTCAACAGTTAAAGCACAGTTTGTAATGAAAGTTTTAATCTTGTTGGTGAGCGAATTTATACCCACCCCACAGAGAAAGCGCGATCGCGATCGCTAGCAAAATCGGTATGGTATACCAAGGAAACTGGGATAAGGGTAAATGGGCTGCTGCACGCAGTCCGATGCTGGCGTAGGTTAACGGTAACAGGTAAACTACGATTTTTAGGGCAGCCGGTAATGTCCCAGGATCAAAGAAGGTTGCCCCCAAGAATGACATGGGGATAATTATAAAATTGTTGTAGAGTCCGACTGATTCGAGCGATCGCACACTCAACCCTACAATCACCCCTAATCCAGCAAATACCGAACAATTTAGCACTACCAACAGTAAAAATAGTGGGTTGAGAAAATTCCAGTTTCCAGTCAACAGTAGCGCTACCAAAATCACAGAACCAGATGTCATCAACCCCCGTACTACTCCTGCTAGCATTTTTCCGATATGCAACGCTAAGGGATGTATGGGAGTTAACAGCAATTCCTCGAAGGTTTTGCTAAATAGCCTGTCTCCACAAATCGAAAATGTCGTTCCACCAAAGCTAATTGTCATTGACGATAGCGCTACCATCCCCGGTAATATGAATTCCAAATAGTTATTATAGTTACCACTAATCCCTGAGCCTGGTTTGATGGAACTACCCAAACCTAAACCAAAAGCTAAAATATATATCAGTGGGGATATTAAGCCTGATGCAGCAACTTGTACGATTCTTACACGTAAATCTAACCAATCTCCCCAAAAAATAGTCAGACTATCAGCTAGGAAAATTTGGAGTTGCGAAGTTTTGAACCTCTTGGCCGAAAGTAGCGCTCTTTGAGATGTCACGTGCTTTCTATTACTTATCAAAATTTCATTAAGTATTAATTTACATTGTTTGACATATCAATTACTAGGGGGAACAAAAATATCTCATCCTAAAAATTTTAAATTAACAACAAAAGCCTGGGAATCAAAGCATTCTGACTGCATTAATTTTGAAAATTCAATTATTACTATCTGACAAAAATCAAAAATATGGTATAATGTAGTCGCAAAATATAAAGCCAATTAAGCAATTTAAACAGGATAAAGAGTCATAACTAATAACAATTCGTTAACCATCTAAATAAAGAAAATACTCACCAATTATTCAAGATATAAACAACAGACGATAAGGTTTAAATTTTGGTCAAACAAGAAGCAAATCAAGTATTTTAAGTAGTTTAAAACTAATATTGGTTCGGACTAAGGGCTAGAACCGCTTATTCACAACCTTTATTTACGTATACTAAGTTACCTAAACAAGTTATTATTTTTCTCATTTAACAAGAATATCTCACAGAAAATTGCAGGCAATTACAGTCAAGACTAGGCATACTGAAAATAGAGAGAAAACTTTAGACCACTCCCTCCAAAATCGACGTGAAGGTGATTAAGCAACAATGAAACGTAAACCCCCTGGTAGATCGGCTACTACTTCTAAACCCTCTATTTTCCAATCCCCTATGTTTAACCTCTTCACCATCGCAATTATGGGAGGGGTGTTAATTTTAGGAATTGGAATTGGCATTGCTTTTAGTTCTACAACTACGTTAGCCCCATCAAATGTGGCTTCCCGCGAATTCATTGACACCAAAGCACCAAACCCTGAAATTTGTGTGCAGTATGGAGCCAGCGCGATGGTGATGGACGCTAGACTCTTCGTTACTCTCAACCCTTTTAATGTTTATGTTGCCCAACCGAGTATGCGTCCTGGATGCGTGATCCGACAAAATAACTGGGCGCTTTTAGAGAACCGCAAGCTAGTGACATCCGATCAGGTAAATGAGTGCAAAAATCGCCTGAACACCTTTGGCTTTACTGGTAACTTAGACAGTGACAAACCTGATATTAGGTGTATATATCAGAATGAAGCTGCTCAAAACTTCTTTACGGCGCAACCAGGAGCAGTGGGAACGCCTC